>CAYUZA010000129.1:0-7767 GCA_964449535.1 uncultured Saprospiraceae bacterium | reverse complement strand
TTCCATGGCTACCAAATTACTGGGCAAAACCTGAATTCTTGGCTCACTTTTTATGGATATTAGCCATCGCAATATTATTTGAACACAAAGACAAATTAAGGAATAATAGCCTAAAGCAAACTTCAAACAAAAAAACCATAGTATTATCTTACATAATCCTAATCGTTTCTAGTATTACATTTTATATATACAGCAAACATTGGCTTTACATAATAGCTGCCTTGATCTGTATTATCGTCGTTGAGTTGTTGAGGAAAAGATTCCAACAGACAAATTGGTACTTCTATTTGCTGATTGATGGATTAATTTTCATTCCTACCTTGATCCTTTGGACACAGCTGTAGACTATCATTCAGAAGAAGTTTCCTCTGTCTGCCGAATTTTTTGATTTCGCCACCATAGAAAACCCAATGTACCAATGACTAAATAAGGCGTAAAAAAAAGATAAAGGATACCTTTATTTAATCCTTTACCGGCTGTTCCTCCATTTTTTAGATTAGATTCAGCACTAATTCTGCACATTGGGCATTGTGAAAGGACCGGAGCCGGTGCCACCCATGTTATTACAAAAATCAGAACTAAAGATGCTATTACCTTTTTCATTTACAGAAGTTTATTACGGTGCAGGATTGAAAATTTTATTTGTAACAAGGCATCAACATAAAATAACATATAGGGCCTGTAATAGCTACATATAGCCATAATGGGAAAACCCACCTTGCCAACTTTTTATGCTTATCAAACATCTTTAAATAAGCCCTGTTAAATGTAAACAGAATAAAAGGCAAAATAATTCCTGCTAGAAACACATGTGTAATTAAGAAGAAGAAATATACATATCGTATACTGCCGTCCATACAATATTTGGTCTCTTCAGTAGTAAAATGATATATCACATAAGATAATAGAAATAATATTGATAAGCCGATAGCACCTAAAATAGCACGGCGATGCTTTTCCACCTGACCATTTTTGATGTAATATAAACCTAAAATCAAAGCAATAGCTGCCAATGAATTCAACAAAGCATGAAAAGGTGGTAAAAAAGAAAAATCAATACCCACAGGTATTTTAACTTTTCTCATCAAAACTACCAATGCCAATACTACCACCGAAACTCCGACTGCTAAATAGTCCAATTTTTTCAATGTACGCTGCATATCCATATGTTTTGTAACTATAATTAAATTTCCTGTTTTCTCTTGAAGCGCAACTCCTGCCCACTCTTAACTGGCAACAAAGTAGCCGACTCTTGCACAAAAAACACAAGACTATCTTGATTATATAGCGGGTAAGATTTGCGCAAGTCTCCCTTGCTGTCAATTAAATAAACCCTATTGATTGGATTTGGCTGAGTGGCGAATAAAAATTCTTTAAGAGCATTCTGTTCAGGGGTTGAAGTTATTACATTTGAAAACAGCGAAGAAACGCTTTCAGGTACAAGTTGATCATGTAATAACACAAATTCAAAATTGGGAATACCAGTAAACTGGAGTTGTAAATCTTGTATTGCAGATGTCAATGAATCAGCTGATACAGAAAAAACAAAAAGATGGCGCTGAGGCAAGGTACTATCCCGTTTAAAAACCAAATAAGTAGAATCTTGCAATCTTACACTATCTACAGGAACTGGTAATTTAGCAGCAATACTAGACAACCTGTCTACTCTAAAATCAATACCCTTCTTCAAGTAGTACCATGAGATGAAGGGCAACCCCACTACAAAGAAGAACAAGAAAAGTCCTCTATAATTTATTGATTTCATACCTTTTTGTCAGTTAGTGTCCATAAAAATGAACTAAGAGGACACACGCCAACAAAACGGCAAAACGATCCCTATTGTTCAATAGATTTAGTTTCAGCTTCCGGAGCTTTTTCAGGAGCCTTGTATTCAGATACCTCCACCGCATTTTTTGATTTAATCAATGCGCGGCGACTCCCCCAAGAACTACCTTCCTGTAAAAATGCAATCACACCCCACACCAATAACAATGTAGGTAGAAGTACGGACATTGCCAGACCCTTAACTTCATAACGCATATGCATAAACTCATAAACGATAAAATAAGCTTTATACAAGCTCAATCCAATCATTAATGGATACATAATAATTTTTGGCAAATGAAAACCGTCAATAATATGACCATTTCCCACTAGCGCTATTAATACTTCAACTAGTGTTACAACAGCGAGTAGAATCATCCCCTTAAGTACTACTTTCTTGCCTTCTTCATAGCTTAGACCCATGTCTGATATATTTTAAAAGTGATTTTTAAACGAATTATAGTAGATAGAATACTAAGAATACAAATACCCAAACCAAATCTACAAAGTGCCAATAGAGACCAATTTTCTCTACCATTTCATAACCATTTTTGCGCTTTACATAGATACCACTGGCCACATTAAGCATAATGATTAACAAAAACAGTACACCAGAAAAAACGTGAAATCCATGAAATCCGGTTATAAAGAAAAACAAGGCTCCAAACGCTTTGGGTCCAAACTCTTGTTGTTTCACTTCTCCTGCTTCAGTCTGATACTTTAAACGGTGATAATCACCATCAACATAGTGAATCAAATAAGGTGCACCAGCTTCGAACGTATCTCCTTCTTTAATATCATGACCATCCCCTTCCAAATAAACACCCGCTTCTGTATGTGTGCCAAAAGGATTCGTAGATATACTTACGTGCTCACCCGCGATTAATGTTGTCCATTCCCATGCTTGGCAGCCTAAGAAAGTAGCCCCTCCAATTATAGTCATGAATAACCAGAAAACTACACCTCCTTTATTTTCGCGGTGTCCCTCTTGTACGGCTCTAACCATAGTCACAGAGCTTAGAATGAGTACAAAAGTCATCACCGTTACAAAAATCAGTGGTGCATGGTGAATTCCTCCAGGGAAGGTTGAAAACACAAAATCTGGAACAGGCCAAGAGGGATTGCTAAAACGCAGTGCCCCATAAGCAATTAAAAAACCAGCAAATGTAAAGGCATCTGATAACAAGAAATACCACATCATCAATTTACCATAACTCGCCTTAAAGGGCTCTTTTCCACCGGACCACATCTCCTGTGTATCCATCTCATTACCGTGTGCTAAAGTAGTATCCGTAGCCATATTAATAGGTTGAAATTATTTTTGTAACATTAAAAAGATCAAAAGATAGAGCCAAAGTACCCCTACAAAATGCCAATAATGCAATGTTAACTGAAAACGAAGCTTTCGGCGCTCAGTTACTTTATTAGGCAATTGAATGGCATAGATAATGGCAATCAATAAAGCTGCAATACCACCCAAAACATGGAAAGCATGTAAACCAGACATTGCATATACGAATGATCCTGAGGGATTTCCAGTTAGATAAACGCCAATATCTTCCATTTGCAACCAACCTCCATACTGCATAGCTAAAAAACAAAGCCCTAGAAGTAAAGTAGCCCATAGCATACTTTTATACAAAGTGAACTTACCTTGTACAAAAGAATGATAAGCATATTGTAAAGTAATGCTACTAACTAGTATCACTGTTGTGCTCATGAAGAACAAGTTTGGAAGTCTAAATTCCAACCAGTTTCCAGCAGCCTGTCTTACTATATATGCACTAGTGAGCGCTGCGAACATCATTACTATCCCACCCAGACCTAAATAAAGAGCGAATAATTGCGGGTGCATCTTACCTGATATGTTTGTAGCTGCTTTCATTATAACCAATTAATTAGGTTTTGAAAAACATAAACTACCAATATAATAGGTAGATAAAAGAAGGAGCTAAACATCAAAATTTTAGCGCTTCGATTATCACGATTTTTATATAAATGGAAACCAAAAATGCCATAAACTATGGACAATAAAACGCAAATAATCACCGCAGAAAGACCCAGAAAACCAATATAGTAAGATACTAAAAATAATGGGATTGTGAGCCAAGCGTAGATTAATGATTGAATGCCTATGGCCGGATCAGGTTCGCCGTTTAATTCAGGAATGAATTTAAAACCTGCACGTTTGTAGTCATGAAAACCTAGCCAACCAATAGCCCAAAAGTGAGGAAATTGCCACATAAACTGAATTCCGAACAAAATGGCAGCTATTGGTGTGATGTATCCACTATGCGCTACTGAACCAATCAATACAGGCAACGCACCTGCTATACCACCAACAGGAACAGCTAATGTGGAATATCTTTTCATTGGAGTGTATACAAAAGCGTAAACTATGATAGCTACTACTCCCAACAATGCCGTTAAAGGGTTAAAAAGTGCCAATAAAACAACTCCTACTAAAATCATAAATCCAGCCAACAAGACCGCATTAGAAGACTGAAAACGAGATGCCGGTAAAGGTCTATCCATAGTCCTGCGCATTAACTTGTCATAGTCCTTTTCTAAAACCTCATTGAGCACATTAGCAGCTCCTGTAATTAAAAATCCTCCAAAACCCAATATAAGCAATTCGGAAACTGTAAAAACACCTTTAGCACTTACCATAAATGCCAGTATAGCAGAGAATACCACGAATAAAGATAGCCTAAACTTAACTAAAAGTTTAAAGTCGTCTATTTTATGACTTAGTACCGCTTTCCAGCTAATATGTTCTTGTCTAATTTTCACACCTCAGATATGCTGATAATGAACTTTTATGATTGCTGATAATTAATGTTCCTTCTCCCCTTCTTTTAGAGGCTCAATCTGAGAAATAAATTCCTGACCATCCTTTCCATAATCATAAGCCCATCTTTGAACAGAAGGAATATTACCAGGCCAGTTACCATGACCCGGATTGATAGGGGTAGTCCATTCAAGTGTTGTTGCGCCCCATGGATTTTTAACCGTTAGCGCCTTGCCTTTCCAAATAGAGTAAAAGAAGTTTACAACAAATAAAATCTGAACCGCAAATACTAAAATAGCAGCGATAGTTATAAATGCATTTAGATCTGAGAACAAATTAAATGCCTCAAAAGTATCAAAGCTAAAGTAGCGTCTTGGCACACCTGCAATTCCAGTGTAGTGCATAGGCCAGAAAATTGCATATGCGCCAACCATAGTTACCCAAAAATGAAGTTTACCTATAGTTTCGTTCATGAAACGACCGAACATCTTAGGGAACCAGTGATAAATTCCTGCAAACATTCCAAAAAATGCTGCAACACCCATCACAATGTGGAAGTGTGCCACTACGAAGTAAGTATCATGTAATTGAATATCTATGGTAGAGTTTCCTAAAAAGATACCTGTCAAACCTCCTGAAATGAACATAGAAACAAATCCTATAGCAAAAAGCATGGCAGAGTTAAAACGAATGTTTCCTCCGTATAGAGTAGCAATCCAGTTAAACACCTTCACCGCAGATGGCACCGCAATAATCAGGGTAAACAATACGAAGAAATTAGATATGAATGGATTTACACCAGACATAAACATATGGTGGGCCCAAACTATGAATGATAAAAATGCAATGGCAAGGATAGAAAATACCATTGCCTTGTATCCAAAAATAGGTTTTCTTGCATGCACAGATAAAACTTCAGATACAATACCCATGGCAGGAAGGATAATTATATACACTTCCGGGTGCCCTAAGAACCAGAATAAATGCTGGTATAATATTGGACTACCACCAATATGATCTAATGCCTGCCCTCCTATAAATATTTCACTCAAATAAAAACTAGTACCCATAGATCTGTCAAAAATCAACAACAAGAATCCAGATACCAAAACAGGGAATGAAAGAAGACCAATAATGGCAGTGATCAAAAATGCCCAAATGGTTAAAGGCATTCTCCACATGGACATACCTTTAGTACGCATGTTCAATACAGTAGTAATATAGTTTACGCCACCTAATAAGACAGAGACCACAAAAAAGACTAGTGATAAAGTCCATAAGGTCATTCCCGCTCCAGATCCTGAGGATGCCTGTGGCAAGGCACTTAACGGTGGATATGCTGTCCAACCCCCACTGAATGGTCCAGTGCTTAGGAATAGAGAAGAAAACATTATAATTCCAGCTAAAAAGAAGAACCAATAGGACAACATATTCAAAAATGGAGAAGCCATATCTCTTGCACCAATTTGTAACGGAATAAGCAAATTACTAAACGTACCACTTAATCCAGCCGTCAAAACGAAAAATACAAGTATAGTGCCGTGCATTGTCACTAACGCGTAATAAAACTCAGGAGCCAATGAACCGATACCAGCATCATTTACTACAATCCACTTACCGAGAAGAGGTTTTAACCATGAATAATTCTCTTCCGGGAAACCAAGCTGTAAACGGAAAATAATAGACATAGCTGCACCAATGATTCCCCAAAACATACCCGTAATCAGGAATTGCTTGGCGATCATTTTATGATCCATAGAAAAAACATAGGTAGTAAAAAAGTTGGACTTGTACTTATCCCCATGCTCATGCTCGTGGAAGTGGTCGTTGTACCCTTGTTCCGCAATCAACTTTTCTTCTCTTAATAAATCTGTACTTGCCATTTTATAGTATGTTTATATCAAGATTTCAAAAAAATATTTGACGTGTTATTTAACTTCAGTTGGAGTTGCCTCTGTGGTTGAATCTACTTTAGGAACCAATTCATCCATTTTAATTTGTTGTCCTTTAAGAGGATCAGCGTCTGTGTTACGAATTTGTGACATATAGAAAGAATTCTGGCCTTTTAACCATGTTTCGTATTCTGCTTCACTCACTATCCTAACCAGACGACGCATACTGTAATGACCGCTTCCGCACAATTCAGCACAAGCTAATTCATAATTAAAAGATTCCCACAGCAATGGACTCTCAGGATCATTAGGATCTCTTTTAACTTGATACTCTGGATATTTAGATAACTTCTGACGATATTCCTCTGTAGTAAGCGATGGGGTAAAAACAAAATAAGTTGGCATGCCTGGAACTGCATCCATTTTCACCCTAAAATGTGGCAAATAAAAGTTGTGCAACACATCTTTAGAAGTTATACGAACCCTAACTTTTTTTCCTACAGGTAATACAATTTCATCTGGTTTAAAATCATCGTGATTTTTAACATCAGTAAAGTCTTGTCCAAGGCTATTTGCAGGAGTAATCATTCTAAAATCACGAGCACCCAACAAGCCATCAGCACCTGGATATCTAAGCTCCCAACCAAATTGAAAACCAGTCGCCTCAATTTCCATGAACTCTTCATCCTCCTTAACATCTGCCATGATATCATTCCATGCATCCAACCCACCGACTACTAGAATAGTCATGGCTACAGCAGGGATGATGGTCCAAATAATCTCCAACTTATTGTCATGTGGGATATAAAGCGCCTTACGACCTTCTTTAGCCTTATATTTATAAGAAAACCAAAACAAAGCGATTTGCGTAATAAAGAAAACAATAGCGGTGATTATTAACGTGATATTGAAAATAACATCAATCTTTCCACCATGTTCCGAAGCAGAATCATGAGGACCAAAGCCCAGCATATAATTTTTGTAATAAAAAGCACTATAGGTTGTTAAGACCAACAAACCAACCATAAAGGCCATAAGCCACCATGCCTGACGATTATTGTCGATCTGCTCCACTTCTTTCTCTCCACGAATTCGAGCAGAGATTTCATTGATTTTACCTATCTGTACGGCTATAATGCCTACTAGCAAAACACAAAGTAAAATGATCAAAGTTGTCATGATCTGATTGTTATTTATGTAAAATTCTTATTTGTTGAATTTAGTTCTGTAAGGTTATTATTATATATCTATTAAACATGG
>CAYUZA010000128.1:0-7876 GCA_964449535.1 uncultured Saprospiraceae bacterium | reverse complement strand
AAATACTGAAAACCAACCCTAAAAATATAATGGCTATCACTGCAAACACCACAT
The DNA here is from genome assembly GCA_964449535.1 of uncultured Saprospiraceae bacterium. Classification (GTDB taxonomy): domain Bacteria; phylum Bacteroidota; class Bacteroidia; order Chitinophagales; family Saprospiraceae; genus SLDF01. The sequence goes on along the minus strand of CAYUZA010000128.1, from coordinate 7,822 downwards.
TGATTTTACCTGTACTGCGAAAAAAATCACCACTCTCCAAGACATTAGCTTGAAGAATCAGACAATAACGCAACAAAATCATAGCAATATACATAACAATAGTTAATAATTTAATAATATTCAGTGCATGCCATTACAATACAATTCATCCATTTCAAAAAATCGCCCAAAACTCGCAAAAAAATACATACCCACCACTGTTTTTTATAAAATATTGAAATGATATTAGTCAGCTTGTTTACGATTCATCATTCGTCTGTGGAGTGTATGCAAGCGCCCTTGCAATTCGGCTAACCACAAACCCAGCAATGTCCAACCCAATATAGCAGGATAAAATACACGTCGCATAGTATTATCCAGATCGTCACCACCCAAAGCTGGATTACCACCATTACCAGGATGAAGGCTTTCAGTAAGGCGAGGAATGACAAAAAGCAAAGGAATCATAGCCAAAAAAGCAAATAAATTGTAAGCTGCACTCACCCTGCCCCTTCTATCCTGATCAGTAATAGATTGTCGCAGCAAGAAATAAGCTAAGTATATGAGAAGACATACTGCAGTCATATTTTGTTTAACATCCCAGCTCCAAAATGCTCCCCAAGTAAATTTTGCCCAAACAGCCCCAGTCAAAGTGCCAAGAATTCCGAATAAAATACCAACACTGACCAGTGACTGAATTTTATCATCCAAATCTGGATTCTGTCTTCTTAGGTATTGTATTGAATATACAAAACTTAATAGGAAAATTAGGATCATACTAAACCATAATGGCACGTGAAAGTATGTGTTGCGTATGGTTTCAGCCAGGATATTGCGAAATGGAAAACGGAATTCCTCTAATTTTTCTAATTGATTCAATTTATTCTCAGTCCATGCCATTTGGCCCTGTTTCAAATCAATAGCGGGCTGCGCTATAGTAACAGCCGACGGACGTACAAAAGCTCCATCATTATCTGAGTTAATTACTAAATTGACATCCGTAACTAAAGCCTCTATGGGCAAATGAGCTGGAAGATCAAATACTACTTTCAAACGGGTAGGACCAAGCACTTCAACATTATCCTGACGAAGGGCATATGAGGAATCCAATACCAACCACGCTTCTATCGTTTTAGCTGCATCAAAACGGGTGTTATAGCCCTGTATATCAATATTTGCGGATGTCCCGCATCTGTGACTGAAAGGAGTAACCTCGGTGATACCAGGATTTAACGGAACAAGCAAACCTGCTGTAAAAACATACAGCAAAATCAATACCCCAGACCATTTCCAATACCATCCCTTTATTTGCATACCATTCGGATTACCATTGTAAAAGGTTAATGTTGTTTATCATTGCAAAGTAAAAGGGAATAATTCGTTTTGTGTTCAATCTTTCCATAAAAAAGGAAATAACAACAGGGATAATGAAAATAACAAAAGATCTATACCAACCAAAAGCATGTAGTCAGACCACACCGCTGTGTCTTGAATCAACCCTAGTGCATCAGCAGATATTTTAATCAGCACCAGCAATACTGGAATTATAATAGGAAAGCTTAGGATGGACATCAATGCCGTCTGCTGGCTGCCCCGATATGCAATGGCTGCAGTAAATGTAAAAATGATGCTAAAACCTACGCTACCCAAAACTGCTGCCAACGCGAATGCCCCATAATGTCGCACCGGATCAACCGTAAAAAATGATAAGCCGATGTAAGTAAGCAACGAAACTACCGATATAATAAGCGCATTATATAACATTTTGGATAAAATGACACCTTGAGGACTCACTAAAGAGTACAGATATATCTGTCTTGGGCCTGAGTCCTGAGCGAATGATTTCCATACGGCATGTATAGAGGCAAATAAAATGATTATCCAATATTGGACATTCCAAACATCCGTCTGTAATTTGGCAAATCCGCTGTATACCACAAAAACAGTAGCAAATACATACAATAAAACACCACCTAAAGCAGCTTTATGCCGGAATTCTGAGCGAAATTCCTTTTGGAGTAAAATTTGCACTTCGGTAAGCAATGAATTCATAGGCTTGATTTGCCCTTATGTAACTTAAGTACCGGGATCACCCTTGTTAACCTTTAAAACCCAATTGACGTGTGAAATCACCGTCTTGTATAAGCTCAACCGTAACCGGGTCCAGACGAATATTGGAGTTAATCATGCGTGAACGGCTTGAAAAAATACCAAAACCCTCGGATAAATTGGTGTATTTGGGAATCTCCTGTGTACCAGTTATTCCACTGTTGGCTATAAAAACTTTAATGTAATCATACAATTCAGGGCCAGCACCGATAACGCGAAAAGCCACATTTGACGCGTAACGATCAACAGTGGGATCAACTTGGATCCGGTCAGCCAGCATACGGTGAAATAGTTCTCCTGCAAAAGAAACTCTGTCAGATGTAACTCGTGAACCAACCTGCCAACTTAATTTTTTGCGGGTTTGTGGACCACTCTGTCCTTTTGGTACCTCAATATACTCGAAATCCATCCACACATCAAACACTGGGATTTCAGGTTTGGGATCCCACGTAACACGAACAACACTGTTGTATAAAATACGCATATTTAAATCAGCACGAGGCTGAAATATAGAAAAAGTGGGCATTGTCTTAGTAGTGGCGGCAATTACCGGAGCATTATCAGGTCTTTCTATAACAAGACGGTAAGACCTACCAGGCTCAACTTTCAGAATATCGTTGGAAATAGCATACAAAATATTGGGAGCCTGAGCAAAAACGCCTTCTTCACGGGGTTTTCCCTCTTCATTCCCGTCAATTTTAGTCAATGTATACGTACGGCCATCACTAAGATCTTGTAATCGTACCGTTGCATTTTTGTAATACAATGAATCTGGCTCCAAAGCCATTTGCAATGCATCCTTTTTGGGGTCCAAAAAGGCTTTTTCTAATCTTACATAATGAATACTATCCTGTGGGGAAAGAATGGCATAAACAATGGGAACATCTTTCCATTCGCGAGTGATATCAAAATCCTCATTGCATGCTATAAACCCTATACTGAACAACAATAAAATAAGCGTCGATCTCATATACCAAAATGTACTGCGAATTTACGGTCTTTAAAAATATTACACGGTTAAATCGATCTATTTAACATATTGATAATTGTTTTTCTCATTTTTGTGCTACCTTTTGACCATGATAAAAACAGCTTTATGAGCATAAATAAGGAAATAAAGAAGGTCACTACCCATACCCTTCAAAATCTTAAAAACAATGGGGAGCGAATCTCCATGCTAACAGCCTATGACTTTACTATGGCTAAGATCCTGGATGCTGCGGGTGTAGAAGTGATATTAGTCGGTGATTCAGCCTCCAATGTGATGGCGGGTCATGAAACTACGCTTCCCATTACGCTCTCGCAAATGATTTATCATGCATCTAGTGTAGTAAGAGGGATTAGTCGCGCTTTGGTAGTCGTAGATCTTCCATTCGGCACCTACCAAGGAAACTCCAAGCGAGCATTGGATTCGGCCATCCGAATTATGAAAGAATCTGGCGCACATGCCGTTAAGCTTGAAGGAGGGGTAGAAGTAGTAGATTCTATCAAACGAATTATACAAGCAGGAGTACCGGTAATGGGTCATCTCGGGCTCACACCACAATCAATCTATCAGTTTGGCACTTATACCGTAAGAGCAAAAGAAGAGGCAGAAGCACAAAAACTTCGAGAAGATGCTCTTTTGCTTGAAAAGGCGGGGTGTTTTTCAATAGTACTAGAAAAAATTCCAGCAAAGCTAGCTGCGGAAGTAACAAAGTCCCTACACATTCCAACCATTGGTATAGGGGCGGGACAAGAAACAGACGGACAGGTATTAGTTACCCATGATATGTTAGGTTTGACCCATGAATTCAAGCCAAGGTTTATTAGAAGGTATAGAGAAATGTACTCGGATATGAAGCAAGCTGTTGAAGAATATATAAAGGATGTAAAAGACAGAGACTTTCCTGGAGAGGATGAAATGTACTAAAAACATATTAAAACTAAGTATACCATTTAAAATAAGCATTTTGTTCTAATTATGAAATGGATTCGCTTAATTATTTTTGTAGGTGTTGTAGTAGTTTGCTCGTGGCTTGGCTACCAAGCTTGGCAGATGCTCAAACAGCACCATCACCAACTGGAAGGTGAAAGTGCCTTTTTGTATATTCCCTCCGGGACTAAGTTACCTGATTTTTTTGACATGGTATCAAGCCATCCTTTGAAGTTGGATATGGAGATATTCCGGAAAACGGCCAATTTGCTTAATTTTAAAGAAAAAAATCTAAGACCAGGAAAATACAAGATTCCATCGCCTTATTCCTACGTTAGTCTTCTCCAAAATTTAAAAAAAGGAGAACAAACTCCTGTAAATGTTGTGCTTAACAATGAGCGCACCCTTGAGGAACTCGCAGACAAGGTGTCCAATTATCTCGAACCAGACGCTATTGCTTTCAAAAATTATTTTTATCAGGTAAATGTTGTTGACAGCATTCGCATTGAGCCGGAAAAATTAATGTGTTTCATAATACCAAATACCTACCAGTTTTTTTGGAATACGGACCCTGATGAATTCATGAGCAGGATGTTGAAAGAACACAAACGATTTTGGGAAAAAGGAAACCGTAAATCGAAAGCTGATAGCTTGGGCTTAACACCAGAAGAAGTGTACACTTTGGCTTCCATCGTCGAAAAAGAAACGCAGTCCAAAAGCGAGCGCCCAAGAGTAGCAGGACTCTATTTGAATCGTTTACGCGAGGGTATAAAGTTACAAGCGGATCCTACTGTCGTTTTTGCATTAGGTGATTTTAGCATCAATAGAGTTCTTTTTCAGCATTTGAGTATTGACTCTCCTTTCAATACGTATTTATATGAAGGTCTACCTCCAGGTCCTATCTGTATGGCTTCAATTAATAGCATAGACGCCGTTTTGAATGCGGAAGACCACAAATTTGTGTATATGTGTGCAAAACCTGATTTAAGCGGAGAACATATTTTTGCTGAAGACTATCGAACACATCTGAAAAACGCGGCTGTATATAGAAATTGGTTGGATCGGTATCTTAAGGAAAATAGTAAATAATATTGTAATAATACTTACTGAAAAGATAAGAGTATTGTCATTCACCTAAATAATCCCGAAGCACATTGCGATGGTAAGCTCTCCTCAATTTTCGAAGTGCCCTATCTTTAAGCTGCCGGACTCTTTCTTGGGACAGATCCAAGGCATCAGCAATGGTATCTAAGCTGGTTTCCTCTCGACCATCAAGACCAAAACTAGCTAGAATAATTTCTTTTTCGCGCGGAGTAAGATGATGGATTTCCTCGAGTAATTCTGCTGAGACAGATTCTTTCAACAAATTATCATCTGGCATTAAATTATCCTGATCGACCAGAATATCTAAGAGATTGGAGCTTTCTGCATCATCACTAATAGGCGCATCTACAGAAATGTGACGAATATTGGCACTTAGAAGACTACTTACTTCAGATTCTTTCATGTCCAACAAATCAGCTAGCTCCAGAGCTGTAGGTTCTCGCTCAAATTCCTGCACAAAATCACGGAAAGCGTGATTTACTTTATTATAATTAGATACTTTATGAGCAGGTAAACGCACTATTCTCGAGTGTTCTACGATTGCTTGCAATATGTTCTGTCGAATCCACCAAATAGCGTAGGATATAAACTTAAAACCCTTAGTTTCATCAAAGCGTCGAGCTGCTTTTAAAAGTCCGACATTACCTTCATTGACCAAATCGCTAAGCGAAATACCATTGTTTTGATACTGTTTAGCTACAGAAACCACGAATCTGAGGTTAGCTCTCGTCAACTTTTCTAATGCCTGAGCATCGCCTTCACGAATCCGCCGTGCTAATGCTGCTTCTTCTTCCGGCTTGAGCAATTCCACCTTACCAATCTCCTGGAGATAGGCATCGAAAGCATGGCTTTCTCGATTAGTAATTCGGTTGGATAATTTAAAGGCTCGCGTGGTGACTTGTCTTAAAGATATCTGTGCATACCTAAAATGTTACAACAGAAAAACATATCTGCATAGTTCCTTAAAGATTAAAAATCACCTCTTTATTGTGATTTCGACACTACGGGGCAGCACTCATTTTGCTTCCACAATATTTTTCTTCTCCTTACCCTTGAATAGGATTGGTTGGATGGTAAATCAAAATGCCCGGCTAAAAGCCAGGCATTTTGTCATTAAAAGATGTTTTTCTGTTTACGCTTAATTACGCTTCATTTTTATCCTGAAGTGCTTTGGCGGATAGTCTAAACTTGCCAGTTCGTGGATCTATTCCAATGAGTTTTACGCGTATTGAATCGCCAACTTTTAGCACATCTTCCACATTGTCAATGCGCTTGTGAGAAATTTCGGATACGTGTAGCAATCCTGATTTGCCACTAAAGTCAACAAAAACTCCATATGGTTGAACACTAGCCACCTTTGCCTCATAGACATCACCCACTTCAGGTACAAAAGCAATTGCTTTAATACGTGCGATTGCTTTTTCAATGCCCTCTTTATTATTACTAGCTATAGAGACAATACCTTTATTGTCAACCTCCTCAATGTTGATCACGGTACCCGTTTCAGCCTGCATTTCCTGAATAACTTTTCCACCAGGTCCGATAACCGGGCCTATGAAGCTTTTATCTATGATAAGCTCTACAATTCTAGGTGCATGAGGTTTAACTTCTGGACGAGGAGTGGCGATGGTTTCATTCATCTTGCCCAAAATGTGTAAGCGGCCTTGTCTCGCTTGCTCTAAAGCTTCGCTTAATATTTCATAAGGCATACCATCTACCTTAATGTCCATTTGGCAGCCACATATTCCCTTTGTAGTACCTGTTATTTTAAAGTCCATATCACCCAAGGCATCTTCATCCCCAAGAATATCAGACAAAACCACATTGCGCTTGCCATCAGAAATAAGACCCATGGCTATACCCGCAATGTGTTCTCTCAACTGTATGCCCGCGTCCATCAGAGCCAAGGATCCTGAACAAACCGTGGCCATGGAGGAAGAGCCATTTGATTCCAAAATATCAGACACTATCCTAATGATGTATGGATTTTCTGGAAGCATTTTTCGGATTGAGCGAGCAGCTAAATTAGCATGCCCTATCTCACGTCTGCCCGGACCTCTTTGTGGTTTTATTTCACCTGTTGAGTAAGGAGGAAAATTATAATGTAAAATTAATTTTTCGTAATAATTTTCCAACGCATTGTCTATCAAAAGAGAGTCTAACTTAGAACCAAGAGTAACCGTAGCTAAGGCTTGAGTTTCTCCACGAGTAAAAAGTCCTGAACCGTGAGTAGCCGGGAGATATTCAATTTCTGACCAAATAGGTCTTATTTCATCGGGTTTACGCCCATCAAGTCTGACCTTTTTCGACATAACCATTTCACGAACAGTCTCGTATTTAAGATCGCCAAAAATGGTATCGGCTGCTCCTTTAACTTCAGCGTAATATTCTTCCCCCTTGTCCTCTTTAAGTTTATCAACCATCTGCTGTTGACAAAGCGTGTATCTTTCTTTACGAGTTGTTTTATCTAACTTACCTTCAGCGATGTTCATCAATTCTTGATAACAAGCTTCACGGATATAATCTTCCAACCCTTCAGGCAATGCTGCAGGCTCGAAAACACGTTTAGCTTTAGCTTGATCACCAAGAACTTCGCGTAGTTTAAGCTGAGCCTGACATTGAATCTTTATAGCCTCATGTCCTATACGAATGGCTTCGATGAGTTCTGCTTCTTGACATTCATTGGCTTCTCCTTCCACCATAGTAACATTGTCG
>CAYUZA010000127.1:0-7946 GCA_964449535.1 uncultured Saprospiraceae bacterium | reverse complement strand
GTATGAATCTGTCAGGAAATTCATTGATAAAAGCTTCCATTTTTAGAGATCCTACAAGGTCTGCACACAGTGCTACTACCTCTGTATTTTCTCTACCAATTTCTAAAAGCCCGGCACCAAATCCATCTCTGGTTGCTTTTTTTCCAATTGATTTAATTTCTAGAATGTTCATATGATTTTTATGGTGCGTTGTGTATTTAATTTAATGGATATGGATAATCGCCTAATGTTTCTTTAAGTTGAGCAAGAGCAGTTTCTGTTTGTTGCGCATTAGGAGGAGATCCGTGCCATTTATGAGTGCCCATCATGAAATCGACACCTTGTCCCATTTCGGTTTTCATGAGGATAACCACCGGTTTTTTATTTCCAAGCATAGACTTAGCTTTTCTCAATCCAAATACTACTTGTTCCATATCATTACCGTTCATATGCATGACATCCCAACCAAAGGCCAACCACTTTGCTTCCAAATCTCCTAGTGAAATTACTTTATCATTTGGACCATCTATCTGGACACCATTCCAATCCACGGTTACCAGCAAATTATCAATTTTATAATGCGCTGCAAATAATGCTGCCTCCCAAATCTGTCCTTCTTGCAGCTCACCGTCTCCTGTCAATGCGTATACGACATTGGGATCACCGTCCATTTTTTTGGCATACGCGATACCCATGGCTACAGATAAACCCTGGCCAAGCGAACCAGTTGCAACTCTTATTCCGGGTAAATGCTCATGAGTAGCTGGATGTCCTTGCAGCCTTGAATTTAACTTTCGAAAGGTGGCTAATTCTTCTATTGGGAAGTAACCAGACCTACTCAAAACACTATACCAGACTGGGGAAATATGTCCATTGGATAAAATAAAAACATCCTCGTTCTTTCCGTTCATTCGAAAGGAGGTGTTATGGTTCATTTCGCTAAAATACAATGCTGTAAAGTAGTCTGCACATCCTAGAGATCCACCTGGGTGCCCGCTTTCTGCATAATATGTTTGTCTGATGATATCTCTTCTGACTTGCGAGGCAATATTTTTGAGTTCTTCTATGGATTTGGACATTTTAAAAGCCATTTTATTTATAATTTGCTAATAGACGCAGCAAATATAAATGAGCAGGGGTACATATTCGCATTTTATGAATATGATTTATCTCTTTATGTTGAAAATTATCAATCAAATAATCAATACTTGACCATTTTATCCCTTAGTAAACTAACTACCAGATTTTGCTTATTGTCTAGTCTTTAATATTTTTCTTCTAAGTGTTTCATATTGTAACTGCAATTCATTTAGCATTTCAATATCTATTGCCTTCATTCCGTACAAAAAACTATCGGCATGTTGTTTTAATTTTTCCCAATTTTCTATGTCTTGAGCTGTTAAATTATGTTTTGTTAGGATGCTATAAAAATCTAAATTTTCATTAATTGCTTCATTGTTGATAACCAATCTTTTGTTGATTTCTGCCATATCGATTTTCATCACTTTGAAAAATTCCTCCGGGTTGTTTTCAAATGCATATTTTTGAAGCAAAGTATTATTTTGATTTACTGAGTAGTTGTCTGCCAATTTATTGGTAGGCAAGATTGGCTTTTTTACTTTATTTCCTTGTATCTTTTTTCTCTTCATTAACCATATAACCAATATCGTCATTATAATTAATGAAATCAATGCAATCGTTATTTTCTTTGATAGATACTCAGTTGTCGTTACTACCTCCTCGTCAGAAAATTCATTTGGTTCATTAAAATTTGAAGATGAGGAAGCATTGATTTGAACTGTTTCTGTTAAAATTATGCTGTCTATTTTATCCAATGTTGAATTGAAATAGTAAAATGGAAGTCTTAGTTCTACAGTTCCGGTATCTTCTGCAACCAAGGTGTATTGATAAGATAAGGAATTTCTAATGCCATCCTGATCTACCTGTGACTCAACCGGTCCATCTGGTTCGGGATAATACTTTATTAAATCCTGGACTATAGGTTCAGGCTTGTTTATTCTATTGGCATCACCATATCCAGATAGTTTTACCCACCATGTAAATTTCTGCCCTTGAAATACTTGGTTTGGTATGGATTGTGTTTGTAATCTAAAGTTTCCACAACCATTTATTGATGAATCCTGTACAAATGGATCTGAAACAATGATATTTATGTTTTCAGATTTTAATTCGTAGTCTACAATATTATTGTCAAGCCAGGCAAATGGGTCATCTTCAACAATGTCACCTCTTGCCAGTGCTCTAAGTTGTAGCGGGGAAATAGAAATTTTGCCAGCTCTTTGAGGGTAAATTGCCGCGCGATAGACCAATTGTTTCATGTATGTCTTACCATTTATCTGTATTGACTGAACTGATTGGCCGGGTATATTTAATTCCTGCAAAAAAATATCCGGAGAGAAAGGAGCTTTATTAAGTTCTAATGTAATTATATCCTGATTCGAAACAATATAACCATCTAATATAAGTTGCTCTCCAACATGTGCTTTTTCTTTAGAAATAGTAACAATTATGCTTGATGGGTTTTCTTCGGAATTGCTTTTTTTATCGCCACCGATATTTGTGCTTGTATTTGATACTACGGTGACGATAATTGGATTAGTATTATATTTTCTTTTTCCAGATATTACAGGTACGGAAGGAAGAGTATATCTTCCCTCAGTTTCGGGAACCTTTACATGGTAAGTCCATTCTTGTTGAATAATTTTTTGCCCGAAAGAATACTGCATATTCAAAAAAGTAGAAGGTCCTGACATAAGTTTGAATGGGGATAAATTTGGTAGTCTATCTACTGACCCTTTAGCACCCTCAATACTAATAGTCCATTTTATTACTTCTCCAGGTGAAGCTTCTTGTGTGGACACTGTTGCTGATATTTTCTGTGACCTACTATCGATTGGCAAACCCAATGAAAAAATCAAAATTAAAAAAGGCAGCAATAACGTGCGCATGTTCAAATTTTAAATGTTGGTCGTTTTTTTAAAGAATGGTTCTCCTGATTTGAAGGGGTTGATTTAGGATTATTTTTGAAAAAATCAGGGTTTTCTTTTACAAATAAAGAAAGGGTACTCGTTTCATAACGCTCTTCACCTTTTTGTACACTTGCTGGACCTATATTCAAATTGCCTGTTTTTCTAGGAATCAAGCGGTAACTATATTGTGTCTTACGTTCAATCTTTCCAAATTGCATTTGCACAAATGTACTCTGATTTGGACCGCTAATGACATCAAATTCATCCAAATTTGGTGGAGAAAATTGACCTTCAATATTTTCTAAGGTGAAAACCAACTCTACTTCATTACCCATAAGCATGGTATCTTTTTGTATACTCACAGAGAATGAAATATTTTGAGTATAGCCGATACTTACGGTAAAAATGAAAAGAGCTAATGCAATCCAATACTTTTTCATGATGTTACTAATCGTATATTTTGATATTTAATGAAATAAACGGATACACAATTGTGTTAACTTGATTTATTTTTTATTGTTTCACCAAATAATGATTTCCTCCCATACACTTTACAAGCGGGACATAAAAAAGGATTATGTCCTCTAGCCGGACAATACTCTCTTCCAAAGAAAATAATTTGCAAGTGCAATTTGTTCCACAATTTTTTTGGAAATATTTTCTTAAGATCTCGTTCGGTGGTCTCAACATTCTTTCCATTACTCAATCCCCAGCGCCATGCCAACCGATGTATATGGGTATCTACGGGAAATGCTGGTACTCCGTAGGCTTGTGACATTACTACTGAAGCGGTCTTATGCCCTACTCCTGGTAATTGTTCTAATAATTCCATTTTTTGGGGTACCTCGCCATCATATTTTTCAATTAGAATTTCAGATAATCGATGTATATTTTTTGCTTTCGTGGGAGATAATCCACATGGTCGTATAATAGTTTGTATTTGATCAACTGTGAGATTAATCATCTGATTTGGTGTACGCGCTTGGGCGAATAAGTGTGGTGTTACTTTATTGACTCTTTCGTCTGTACATTGGGCGGATAAAAGCACTGCTATCAAAAGGGTATATGGATCTTCATGGTCCAATGGAACAGGTACTTCCGGGTATAATTTTTCCAACATTGCTACAATGCCCTCTCCTTTTTCCCTCCTAGTCATGGTTTAATTTCATTAAAAATTGCATAGTATCAACACCGTCTGCAAATTCAGTAAGACTAGGTTTTTGTGCTTCACCAAACCTATAAGTTTTGAAACTTGATATTTCATTTCGGGACACAATACACTGTATATTATCCATATTTGAATTGATATATTCCTTCATTTCATTTTGATTTTTTATCCTTTTATAATGCACACAGGCAATTCTGGATGCCAAATCATCAGATTCTCGCAAAATGACGCAACCATTCATCAAAAATGGTTCTTTGTTTAGCAAATAAATAGCATAATTGTAATCATAATTATTTCTGTAAGCATTGTGTTCAATGATCGACACAAAATTTTCTTGCCATAAGTATAGGAGTTTCTGGAAATCATAATCATACGGGACCAAAAGTTGTGAAATATTTCGACAACCCAAACCAAAATAGGAAAAAACGTCCTGGCCTAACAGTATCAACTCATCATCGGTCTCTGTGCCATCCAAAACGGATATTGATTGACGATTTTTTCTTATAATATTTGGATATTTACCAAAATAGGCCTCGAAATAACGAACTGAATTATTGCTTCCTGTTGCTATGTAAGCATCTAAATGTTGAAGTTGATCGCTGAAAATAATTTTCGACGCCAAATGTTCATCTATTTGGCTCAATTTATTTAGGAATGCAAACATGAGCACGGAATCCTTTGATGATAATTTTATATATGCCTCATGACCACTCAATAATATGCAAAGTAGGTCATGAAAACCCACCATTGGTATGTTTCCAGCACTCACAACACCGATTTTCAGTGTTTTTTTAACTGGTAATTCAGGATAAAGGGCTAAAAATGCTTGTAACTTTTTAATCTCCAAAAATTCTGTTGCAATGGCATAAAGTGCTTTTTTTATATTTTCTTGGGTAAACCATGGATTAGCCCTTTCTGCCTCTAGGCATGCATCATGTAAATTTTTATCATCAGACTTTAGCCATTTGCCAATTGTTTCGAGGGTTTGCAATTTTCTTGATGCAATCATTGGTTCGTTTTATTATATAATTTTTCGAGACAGTTTAATATATCTGCTTTGCCCATTTTTCGCAGAAGGATTTTATTTCTTTCTGGGATAATATCTACATCTGGATAAGTGTCTACTGCTTGTGAAACGCTGTTTTCTCTCAGTAAATGAAACATTGGAAAAGGAGATCGATTTGTGTAATCAGCTGGATCATCAGGTAGGCTGTCTGCAAAACGATACTGTGGATGAAAGGTTGCTATTTGTAAGACTCCTTCATAACCATGTTTTATAAACTGCGATTCTAATATATCTGCCATTTCTAAGTAAACCATAAAATCCTCCAATCCTTCGGGAATTACTATAAGAGTAGTTTCTAATTCATTTTCTGAATAAGCAATCAGTCTTCTAGCTTCCTCCAGCACCTTCTGAATTAATATATTTGAGTTGTATTCTCCTACGGAAGCGGTAATCCTTATTTTACCCTTTTGATATGGATGATTCGCAAATGGGCATAACCCTAATTTTATAACAAATCCACTCAACCATACTTCCGTCATTAACAATGCGTTATGTAGATTCATCTATGGTTTTTTTTCGCGATTCCAAATAGTTTCGCCATTTTAGCAAGACTTCTGACATATCTTTAGGTAATTCTGTTTCAAAATACATTCGTTTACCTGTTTCAGGATGGGTAAAACCTAACGATAGAGCATGTAAAGCCTGACGTGGTAAAATTTCAAAGCAATTTTCAACAAAACGTTTATAATTGGTAAAAAGGGTTCCTTTTAGTACTCTATTGCCACCATATCTTTCGTCATTAAACAAGGTATGTCCAATATGTTTCATATGTACCCTAATTTGGTGCGTTCGGCCAGTTTCCAATTTGCACTTTATGAGACTCACATAATAATAGGATTCAATTGTTTCGTAATGAGTAACAGCATATTTTCCACTGCCATCATCCGTAACTTTATATTCAAATCTATTTTTTGGATCTCTTGCCAGATTTCCAATAATGGTACCTTTAGTTTGCTCCGGTGAACCCCAAACAATGGCACGATATTCTCTGTCTACAGTATGGTCAAAAAATTGTTTGGCTATGTGTGAAGCGGCATATTCAGTTTTTGGAACAACCATGAGTCCGGTTGTATCTTTATCAATACGGTGAACTAAAGAAGGCCTAGCTACTAGTTCCTTATCTCTTAATTTCGATTTATCAGGGTGAAGGTAATAGGCCAAGGCATTGACTAATGTGCCGCTTTCATTTCCAACACCCGGGTGAACTACCATCCCTGCAGGTTTGTAAATGACCATTAATGAATCGTCTTCATAAACTATATCCAAAGGAATATTCTGTGCGTGAATGACTGTTTCATCTTTGGGAGCAGATGGAAATACTATGCGAATATTTTCACCCGGCCTAATCTTATAGTTAGGTTTTACCGTGGATTCATTGACAACAACAGCACCGCTTTTTATCGCAGCTTGAATTTTGTTTCTGGATAGGCGCTCAAGTTTATCAAATAAAAACTTATCGATCCTAACTGAAGTTTGTCCCTTATCGACTACAATTAATCGTTGCTCAAACAGATCGTCTGAATCTTCAATCTGTTGTTCGAGATTGTGGGTATCTTCTGATGTCACTAAGGTAATGGGTTGTTTGTACCTCAAAATTACGTATTTTTGATGATGTGTAAAAAGTTATAGTACTCCTGTACTTCTATTTGTCAATGCTGGTTTAAAATTTTTAAAACCTATGTACACAAATACAACTTACTTTTATGGCAACGTTTAAATATAAAATCTAACTGGTGGTATGTCAACCTTTAAATATCTGATTTTCCTATTTATTTTATTTTTTCAGATTGGTTCTGCACAAGATGAATACATTGTTTTTGATCAGTATAAGAAAGCTAAGGTGTACTTGATTACGGAAAACGGTCATTGGTATATTTATGATTTTCAAGGTGAAGGATTAGCGAAATTAGAGCCTTTTTCGGATGAAAATCAAGTAGTTTTTGGTAGAAACGGTAAACATTTGGGCTGGTATTCTGAGGGTTGGTTTTATGATTTCAATGGATTTGTTATTGGATTTTTGGAAGGAGGTTTGCCTGTCCGCAATGCAAAAGTTCCTGTAAAAAGCAATCGATTGGCTTTTTCATGGGAAGGATCAAAGGATCAAATCCGGAATATAACTGAATTTGTACATCAATGGTCAGAATTAAGTTTAGAAGATTTTTTCAAAAGGGGAACAGAAAAATTGAAAGAAACAAATCGACAGATTGTTCTACCTAATAAAGACCGAAAGTGGTATAAAATTTAATTAGCATGGGATTATTTTAACTCAATTTGCAATGTGAGTTGGGTGTTGTAGTTAAAATCGCATTGTCCAAAAGTAGGTGATCTAAAATAAGGATGTTTTGAATTAGAAAATCCGAATGGTTCAACAGGTTGATTGAAGATTCCCCTATCTAGTTTTTGATTATCATTTAAATCCTGATAAACGGAAATCGCATAATTTCCTGGAGGTAAATCTCGAATAATCCATTGCATACTACTTCCATTCACTGGAAAAACGTATTCCCTTATCCTTTTTTCCGTTAAAAAATCATCAGCATTGTGATACACCGCAAGCCAAATGTTTGATTTTTTATCTCTTAATCCTGATAGTTCGATGGAAAGCTGTGCGTAAGTTACTTCACAACAGAATAGACAAACCGGGTATAAAAATTTAGTATTAAAAAATTGTTTAATCATTCAGAATAAACGGATAAAAAGGAGAAAAAGTTCCTTATTTAACGCTTTAAAAATCGTAAATTAG
>CAYUZA010000126.1:0-7992 GCA_964449535.1 uncultured Saprospiraceae bacterium | reverse complement strand
TATTTGGGTTATATTTATTACCAAACATCTATTAATATTATTGATCATCATTATCATGCTCAATCGATTTTATGCCAAAATGATGCAAATGAGGATGAGTAAGTCTTCAGAAAGTATTGATGTAAAGTCAATTACACCTATGTTATTGCTTATTCCTTCCATGGGAAATTCTCCTTTTTTGCAAATTACAGCCTCCTTAGACAATACTACATTCATGTTTATGGTGGGTATTATTGCTGTAGAGCTTCTAGTAATCATGTACTTGGTCAGCAATATTAACAAACTTATGCAATCAAAGGCAGAATTGGTGGAGGAAGCACGTAAAGCAGATTCGACCCATTCAGTACTCGGCTTATGGATGTCTTCCCTTTGGTATCGAATGAACAAGTCCGTAGCGGTTGAAAAGGAAGGAGACATCCTTAGGCATCATGAATTTGACGGTATTCGTGAATTGGACAATGATCTACCGCCCTGGTGGGTTTGGGGCTTTTATCTTACAATTATTTTCGCTGTAGTATACTTATGGCGCTATCATGTAACACAGACGGCTCCACTGCAGGAGCAAGAATTACAAATTTCGCTGGTGCGAGCTGAAGAGCAGATTAGAGCTTACCGGGCTACTGCTGCCAATCTAATAGACGAAAGCAATGTAGAATATAATACAGATCCAGCATGGTTGGAAAGAGGTGCTCAGGTATATGCTCAAAATTGCGTTGCCTGCCACGGTGCAAACGGGGAGGGAGGCGTAGGACCTAATATGACCGATGATTATTTCATACATGGTGGTGACATACAGACCATT
Source organism: uncultured Saprospiraceae bacterium (assembly GCA_964449535.1). Taxonomy (GTDB): domain Bacteria; phylum Bacteroidota; class Bacteroidia; order Chitinophagales; family Saprospiraceae; genus SLDF01. Next base: position 7,190 of record CAYUZA010000126.1, on the reverse strand, counting down.
TTTAGGATAGTTAAAAATGGAGTACTGGAAAAAGGAATGACACCGTGGAAGGACTTGCTTTCACCGTCTCAAATGGCTCAGGTAGCCAGTTATATCAAGTCTATGCAAGGCATTAATATTCCCAATGGGAAGGCTCCTCAAGGCGAACTTTACACAGAACCCATAAAGAGTGAAGGAAGTAGCGAAAATGCCCTGGAAATGAATGAACCTACAGACAGTTTATAAAGGAAAAAGGAATGAGTACCCAAAAGCCCGTAATATTCGAGTACGACCCAGAAGAAAGTTTCCGGGACAAGGTAAGTACCATCGATGATACCGGCAAACGCTCATGGATATATGCGTTCAAACCGCAAGGAAAATATTATAATGCACGCACATGGCTTAGTATTTTTTATCTAGCTATATTCTTTGCATTACCATTCATCAAAGTGAATGGACACCCATTTTTTTTATTCAATATTCTCGAAAGAAAGTTTATACTTTTTGGCAAAATCTTCTGGCCTCAAGACTTTTTCCTTTTTGGTCTGGCAATGATTACCGGAATTGTATTTATTATTGTTTTCACCGTCATTTTTGGTCGCATTTTTTGCGGTTGGGCATGTCCCCAAACCGTCTTTATGGAAATGATATTTAGAAAACTGGAATTTTGGATTGAGGGAACAGCTGCACAACAGCGCACACTCGATAAATCTCCATGGAATGCCCGAAAGTTTAAGATCAAACTTACCCAATGGACCGTTTTTTATGCGCGATCGTTTCTCATAGGAAATTTTTTCTTAGCCTACATTATTGGTATAGATTCACTTTGGACAATAGTGAGCGATGATCCAAGACAACATTTAGGTGGGTTGGCATCCATGATGATTTTCTCTTCCGTCTTCTTTTTTGTTTTCTTGTGGTTTAGAGAGCAGGTCTGCACTGTAGTATGCCCTTATGGACGCTTGCAGGGAGTATTGTTGGATCGAAATTCAATCGTTGTAGCTTATGATTATATAAGGGGTGAACCAAGAACCAAGATAAAAGCAGAACAGCTGACTACTGGAGGGGACTGTATTGATTGCAACCTTTGTGTTAAAGTATGTCCGACGGGTATAGATATCAGAAACGGCACACAGTTGGAATGCACCAACTGCACAGCATGTATAGATGCCTGTGACCAAATCATGGAAAAAGTACAAAAACCCAGTGGCCTGATCCGCTATGCCTCGGAGGCTAATATTGCTGATAATAAACCATTTATGTGGACTAACCGCATCAAGGCTTATTCTGTTTTGATGGTGGTATTAATCGGGATTTTAGGTTCTCTATTGATGACGCGAAAGGATTTAGGGATTACCATAATACGTGTTCCAGGACAACTATACCAAACTAAGGAAGATGGCAGACTGAGCAATCTGTACAATATAAAAATCATCAACAAAACATTCAAAGACATACAGGTGAGTCTGGTAAGCAGTGACGCTGGTACAGAGATAAACCTCGTTGGTAAAACAATTATTGATGTCCCGGGAGAAAGCCAAACCCAAACTACTTTTTTTCTAATAGCAGATAAAAATGTGTTGACATCAAGAAAAACATCATTCCAGTTGGAGGTGTACGCAAATGGCAAAAAAGTAGACCAAATAAAAACTAATTTTCTGGGACCAGTAAAATCAAAATCATGAGTTGGGGATATAAAATATTGATAGTGTATGGATTATTCGTCGGATTAATGGCGGCACTAGTTATAGGAAGCTACCAACACAGCGTAAATCTGGTGAGCAAGGATTACTATGAGATGGAACTTAAATATCAGGATGTGTTGGACGGCAGCAAAAATTATGCTGCACAAAATCAACAGGCAGATGCGTTTTTTGAAAATGGACAACTGATTGTAGAATTGCCTCAAAAAGATACAAAAATGGCACTCAATGAAGTTAGTATATGGTTTTACAATAAGGTTGTTGGGGAGAGAGACATTAGATTCGACATTGAACAGATCCAACATAATCGAATAGAAATTCCCCTCAATGACACTCATAAAGGAAGGTATCTGCTAAAAGTTCAATGGAAAGAGGGCCAAACTCCATTTTACTATGAAAAAGAGCTGACACTCTGAATATGATATGGCTTATTCTTGGCAGCGGATGGTTGCTGGGCATTGGTTCTGCGACTCATTGTGTAGGTATGTGCGGTCCCATAGCGATGGTGCTACCATTCCGGAAAAGCGACGGTTACACAGACTGGACCTCATTTTCCGTGTACCATATTGGAAGAATTAGTGCTTACATGGTAATTGGACTGCTGATTGGTTGGATAGGCACTATGATTCGATGGCAGGGATTAGGTGCAGGATTATCCTTGCTAAGTGGAATCGGGTTATTTATTTATGGTCTTTATTATGTCGGCTGGGTTTCACTACCAGGGCAAAACATAAAATTTCCAGTAGCGTTCATTAAAAATATTTGGTACCGCGCCATAAGTTCCCCACATAGGTCATGGTATTTCCCGGCTGGAATAGCTAATGGGCTACTACCATGCGGCATGGTGTATGCAGCGGGCACGGCCGCCCTGAGCATGCAATATATGGGGGAGTCTCTTGCTGTCATGGCCGGATTTGCCTTAGGTACGCTACCTGTATTTGTGTTGATGCCGCTCATCAAACGGTTTTTGCGAGGCAGATGGTTTACTGGTGGCGTTTTGTTAGCTACCTCTGTAGGATTAATTTTACGCGGGGCGTGGGCCATCTACCAGTTATCGGTAACTACGGCTAATCCCGCTATATGTCATGGTTGAGATTATTCATAAGACCATCATCCGGTCCAAAAAGAACGGATATTTTGAACTATTTTCGCAGGAAAGATTACAAAGCCAAACATTCCAAAACCCATAAACATGTACTCACCGTCAAAGAATAAATGACTGGTCGAAAATATATAATAATTCTTCACTTCAAGACCGTTTTCAATCCATGATGCAATTAATGCGTCCACTATTGGGTTTGAACCGTCAGCCAAAGCAAATTCAGACTCGCGCTCCAGTCTATCCTCGGCGATCTTTTCCTTAAGCATCACTTTTAATTCTGCTTTATGCTCTGCCTCATCAGGCACATTAAAATAGGCTATTACTGCCAGAATTAGCAGGATAAATATGCCTCCACCCGAAGACTCGGATGAATTTGTATGGCTTGGGCTATTGTTTTCCATTGAGTGGGTATTTTTTTTTTAAGAAACTTTAGAATCGGATTGGTTAATGAAAAATCTAGACAACTTTAATGCACAGCCTCCAGACTCATAAAATCTCCGGAAAAATTATAGAATTAAATTCGGTAAGACTTTCTCTTAAATTTTGAAACACTTACTCAACGTATCTTTTCAAAATTGTAGTTCGACCTGAAGCTGTTAATTCAAACATTCCGTTTTCATTAACCAACGCATATCCAAAAGGATAAACAAAGTTATCATTTCGCCATAATTCTAAGTTATTAGCGTCTCCATCCCACCAACCATATATGGCACCAATGGCAAAATCACTAATCACCCATTTTCCATCGCCATTAATTATCAATTTTCCAATGCCACTATCATCATAATAAGGGGATGAATAAGTATAATACCATGTACCTAAATGAGCAGATAATCTAAATTCTTCCTTTTCTCTTTCTACAAGTTTTTGATATTCTAATTGTAATTGTTTCTCAATTTGTGCTTGTTTTACCATTTCTTCTTGCTCCTTCAAATTCGCTTGTTCTTGTTCATGCTCATTTACCTTTGCAAAAATTTTTTCATAATCATTAACTAGCTCACCACAATTCGTCATCAACGATACAGTCAAAAATGATAAAATTGACAGTATAACCGCTTTACTCATTTTTACTAATTTTTATCTTAAATATATATTATTTGATTTTAGTATTCATATTATCTGCTTTACTATCCCATTGTGATTTTTTTGCGATGACACTTAATTTGTTTTAATATTCCAAGTTAGAAAACATATAAAATCATCAAGACTATGCATTTCTATTTATTTTCGAACGATTTTACATCAGTATCTTTGACTATTATTTTCTTCAAAGGATTAAAGCTGAATAGTTGTATCTATTTTATTATGTAGTTATAATTTATATTTTTGGGTTGATTTTTATAATAAGCAACAGCAATTTCTTTGATTGCTTCTATTCTTAATTTTTTAAGCATCACTGCATCATTATATTTCTTCATCTTAAAATCCCATTGCTTCTTTTCCTCCGCTTGAATTTTAGATTGGACTGATTTCGCAATATTTTGTGCTTCTTTGAAACAAGATGTAGAAGGGTCAATCTCAGATAAAATGGTTAAAGTACCTTTATAATCATTTCCTGCAAGGGACGTTTTTGCCTTTTGAATAAGCTCAGAACACTCTTGTGTTTTGTAGGCCTTATATGCCTCAATTGCTTTTTCTTGAATTTGATTATAACAACTAGAGACCTCTTCTGGAACAGTCATTAATAAACCCAAGGCTTGATCATATTTTTGCATCTTGACATAACTCTCAGACTTTTTAATAATATCACCGCATCTTTCATTGTAATATTCAATTATCTTAGTTTTAGCTTTCTCAATAAATGAATTGAACTCAGGATCATTGGTTGAAATCTTTGAAATTGCATTGGTAATTGCTAGCGCTTTACTGCTCCCATTTCCTTTTAATTGTTTGTTTATCGAAGAGAAAAGAATATTATTGTCAACCTGTTTAATGAATAGATTTAACTCCGCAGTTATTACAGTAATATTTTGCATGCCACCTTCAACTATATTACTTTCGTAAATTAAAAACTTAGGATAAATAACAAAATTGTTATTTATCCCTGATCCCGCCAATCCAGACATTGTAACTATCTGAGAAATTTTTGATTCCAATTTAGAAAGATGAGATATATCTAAGCCTTCAATATTTTCAGGCATTACCACAGAAAGTGCAATTTTACCTATATCCTGAGTAGATTGAGCGAATGTTATTACATCAAAAGCTAATACAATTAAAATGAAATAGATTTTTTTCACTATGAAACTATTTTATTGTTACGTAAATGGTATTTCCTTTCACATCTTTACTCGTTTGCAAGCCTAGCCCTTTTAAGAATTTAAATAATTCAAGAGCAAATTTATTGGGGTTGTAATTGTTTCCCGTCACTTGATCCTTAAGTGGGATTTTAACATCATCAAAAATCATTTTTAGGTCTGTTGTACCTTGAATATGATAGTTATTCTTAAAGGCATTATTTTCCATCCATATTTCAATTTGATCAGACAGCGGTAAGCCATCAGATCCAATTTCTGAAGACATTTTATATTGTGAATTTGAATCAAAACTAATATCAACAATTACCGATTTTCCATTATTGACTATATCTGTAAACTTCGTTTGCATCACATTAAGAAAATCTTCTGCAATACTTTCAACTGCTTTCGAAGCTAATTTCCCAAAGTCATCTGTGTAAAACCTACCACTTTCCCCAACTTTATTCGAAAGTGAATTTCCCGTGGAAGCCTCATAGCCAGTTAAAATTAAAGTAACAGAGTTCCCAGACTGACCTCTCTGCTCGTTTACTTCAGCTTGAACGTAAATATCTGCACCAGACATTTGAATTATCTGGGCTTTAATATCAATTTGGCTTTCAGAGTTGAAAATGTTGTTATCCTTTGCAGCTTTCAATTTTGCAGTAAAATCAACAGTCGTAAATCCTCGTGAGTCAAACGCTTCTTTAATTTTAGTAACCGCAATCCTTCGATTTATATCTGCTTCAAGAATAGTCCGTATATCTTCCCCTTCTTTCGTATATGGAATAATCATGATTTTTGGCTGAACCGTTACAACTTGTTGACCATAAGCGATTATAGCCATGCAGGTAAATAACAGCATCATTATATTTTTATAGTTTTTCATTTATATTAATTTTTAAACCCCAAATTTCCTTATAATACCGAATGTCTCTAAATCTGTTCGCAAAGACATTATATTGACCTTGACGTCAACTGTAATTGATTTTCCACCTTTTACGCTGAAAGGTCCACTTACAGGTACAGTTGACATTAAGAAAGTCTTATATCTTCGTCCGTCTAGAAAATCATTAAAATACTTCTTATTTCTTGACTTTATATCATCTTCATCACTGCCGATCATTGGTAACTTCTGCTTGGATTCTGGCACTCCCCGAAAAAACAAGGCTTCAAATACCATCATTTCTGCATTGATAATTGCATGCTCTTCATTCTTGCCAATTCCAACGACACGAACATTTATTATCTGATCTGTTCCAGACAAAAAATTAATAGCTGTGGAAGTATAAACGGATTTACAAAAAATCAAAGCAGAAATCGCAATTGCCATAATTCCATAAGAAAATAATCTTTGCATATACACTAGTTTTTACTTTAGAAGTAATTTGCAATTAAGCTTTTCGGATGCATTAAATGCCCCCAAAATCTCCTTGCCACCTTTGCTAACACTACACTCCGAAAATTCTCCTGCTAGTTTTATTATTTTTATTTCGCCAATTTCAGACGCATATGGTTTTCCATTTAACATCTCTATTCGTTCAACAATTAGTTTGTCACCCTCTTTGAGTCCGAATTCTTTTCCGCCTGCAACTAAGACTTTTCTGGAATCAAAAACCTTAACTATATGAGTTTGTAATGGGAAAGTTTTGGAAAAGTAATCATGTAATGCAGCTTCAACAGATTCCAAAGCTTGATTTACAGCTTGTTCTTTGGACATCGCCTGTGGACTAACCTCAGTTTGAAAATGCGCTGCCTCAGTGGCTTTGCCGGTTTCGATGTCATTAACTTTCAATGTGAATGCAGCACTTGCTTTGAATCCATTTACACTACCATCTGGATTTTTCATAGTATAAATATTTAATTTAACCAGATGCCCAATAATCATATATTGCATTGTCAGCAAATCAATATTTTTTTGTTCGTTCTTGCTGTCAAGGTATTTTTCTGACTTCAACTCCTCCGTCATCTTATCAGCTCCAACAAGATCTAAAAGAGTAAAGCGACGCGTATTTGTTACCACCTGGACAACTTTCTCATAAACTGAATTTACAAATGGGGAATTAACCTCAGAGGTAAACTGCTGAACACCCACAACAGGCTTACTATCAGTTTGAGTGTGGGCAATTAGCCCACACCCAACCAACAACAATATAATAATTAACTTTTTTT
>CAYUZA010000125.1:0-8141 GCA_964449535.1 uncultured Saprospiraceae bacterium | reverse complement strand
TTGAAAATACGGCTCGACACCTACAAGCAAGTGCAGAGATATACATTGGAAAATCAGAAAATTTCATTCTTAGATTAGGGTATAATCACATGCGCAGAAGAGATTTGAGTGTGCAAAATTTTCGAAGTATAGCAGGCATGAGTGGCGGATTGGGCTTCAAAATAAAGAAGTTGAAGCTAGATTATGGATTTGGCACATATCACCTCGCGGGGAGTAGCCATCATATCAGCCTATCTTTGTTGCTCAGTAGTTTTACCAAACCTAATGCACTACCTTGATCAAAATAAAACCATAATGTGGGACTTTGATTAGCTTATTTTTAACTTTGCCATTAAAAATATTCCTATGCGCTGCATAATGTTTATAGTTTTAGGTTGTCTGATTTTTACTGTTTCTTCTTGCGGACAAAAAGGTCCTGAAATAAAATATCCGGGCCAAATAGAAGTAAAACAAATGATTGGTTATTATGCCAATACTTTGCCTTATCCAAATACTCCTGGGGAGTTTACCGAAATACAATTCTATCAGGATAGCACCTTTTTGATTTATCAAACAATAATTGGTAGAGATAGCGTCCCAAGAGGTACTTTCGGCCGTTGGGTAGACCTAGGCCGAATGATTCAATTAGATTTGATGCGCGGTGACACCATGAACCTGCTGTATAACGGAAAAGACATGTTACTACTAGACAAAAACCAGGGAGTGATAGCGGATGATGCCAAATACGCACTTTTTAGACAACCAACTGTGTCCATCAATTTGCAAAAGAAGTTCCAGGTGATAGCAAAATACGAGTATGCCGAAGGTGCTGCAGCTATTCACATGTGCAACATAGGACATACTTTTCCCGTAATGAATATTGATGGATTTGAACAAGCTATAAAAGCATATGAAGCTCGAACAAATAAAGAAAAAGACTTTTTCCTGGAAATGATCATTCACATAGAGGAATTGCCCATGATGACCAATGCAGCTACCATTTATTTGGCAATTGATAGTGTGATTGGACCCGTTAATATCAATACTTGTCCCGATTAAAAGGAATAAGATTTATCGGGAAAATGTGAACGATTTGAGCGTTTTATTGCCCAAGGCGTCTTCAACATGTATGTCCAATTGAAGATCCGATCCTTTGATATCATCTAAGTACAAAGTTAATTTTTGGGTGTGGGGCATAAATTCCCCCCTCACCCATTTGTCATTTACGTATGCTTTTATAGATAGAGGTTTTGCCTGCCCGCCCACACCCATATTATCATGCACGCTGAAAGTAAACGTTTTAAGCTTGAAAGCTTTAGTGTTAAATCGGATTGGAGTTATTGCAGGTGGAATAGTATCGATTACTACTGCATAGCTTCCCCATTGTTTAATAGTAGTGTGAATAAGATCTCCATCCCATCTCCCGCCTATATTTACCAAATAATTTTGTGAACATTCTGCTATACACATTTTTGACTGAAGGTTTTCGGCAACAGCATCCGGCACTAATGTAATGCGAACTGATTCTGCCATGGGATAGGACGGTCCCTTGAATTCATATATGGAGGAAATTATATTTTTTCTATTGCTTCTATAAGTCCTAAAACCGAAATAAGTAGGTTCGAAAAATGTTCCTGGTGGCATTTCAAGTAGCATGCCTTCCTCACGAATAGCATTGGGAACATCTGCTTTAAAAAAGAAACTATGTTCAGGTTCTTTAAAAATCGGCAATGGAATATCAATTGCTTTCAAGACCACGGTAAGGACAGACTGATTTTGATTAAAATCATATGCGGCTACCTTGATATGCTTACACTCACCTGCTTTCAATTCAATCAATCCGTTATTTTCCAAATGCCTGTACCAGGAAAGCTTGTTGCCTGACAAAGTGTGTAATCTGTGAAAATATTGTCCTCTTTTTTGAATTCCTTGATAATCGCAATGTGCATTGAGGTATCGACTGTAGGCCTTTGGAAGGGAATCGAATTGAGCTAAATATACCATTTTATCATCGGCAAAAAGCTCTAATCGATACACTCCATATTGGTGATGAAGCCCATCCATTACATCAATAGCTTCGATCGACAAAGCTGTTTTACCTGCTGGTACCTCTAAAGTATCTGTCGGACAACGCCAAAAGTTCTGGATTTTACGTATTGCCCAACTTTGTGTTTTAACTTCTCTTTGGAATTCATCTAGGTGGTGAACACGCAACCCTTTCAAAAGTGGTGGCTGATTGTCTATAATACTATATCCCAAAAACAATGGATTGATTTGCACATCCGTATTAGTGCGCTTTACTTCAAAATGTAAATGGGGACCAAAAGAATGTCCAGTATTCCCCATATATCCCAAAACCTGCCCCATTTCTACAGGTAAAATGGAAGAGTCAAGGGTATAATCCAGGGAATAAGAAGCCTGGGTTCGTTGCATTACCCACATGAGGTTTTCTATGGATGTTTCAAATCGATCCAGATGGGCATAAACAGTGGTATATCCTGAGGGGTGGGTTACAAAAACAGCTTTTCCATAACCTTTGGGATGAATTAAAATTCTGGACACATAACCATCCTGAACGGCCAATACAGGGTCTCCCGATCGACCTTTGGATGATTTAATATCAATTCCACCATGAAAATGATTGGGCCGCAATTCGGCAAATGTTCCGGAAAGTTGAATAGCACTGACCACAGGAGGCCCCCACACTCTTGGTAAATATTGAGCTGTACTGAAAAACGAAACCAAACAAAAGTATATTAACAGACAACCTGTCCGTATTTCAAAAACCATATCTATATTTTTTACTCAAGCATTCTTTTGAGCCAATTCAACTAATGACCTAAATGCCTGTTCAGAAGCTTCAAATGGAGTAATCGCGCCGCTTTCCAACTTTTGTGTTGCATGGATGAGCACTTTTTCAGCTTCTTCGTTTGCCATTAAAAAACTCTTAATCCTATCTTCCAAAAAATTCCTAAACCAATATTCCAGCTGAGCAGATCTCCTTTGCAGCAGGAAAGACTCATACTCATTAAAATACTTGTTTATGCTTTGTAATACTTCTGAAATACCTTTATTCTCGATTGCAGACCCGGTCAATACCGGTACTGTCCACGCATCCAACCTTGCTGCATATAGATGCAGGGCTTGTTTGTATGCTACCAAAGTTTCTTGAGCACGGCCAGATTGCGGACCTTCTGCCTTATTGATGAACAATAAATCAGCACTCTCCATTATCCCTTTTTTGATCCCTTGTAAATCGTCGCCAGCTCCAGGTAGCAATAATAAAACAAAAAAATCGCACAGCTGCCTCGCTGTTACTTCACTTTGCCCTACCCCAACAGTCTCAATCAAAAGGTGATTAAACCCAGCTGCCTCACAAATTAAAATGGAAGCATAAGTACTTCTAGCCACACCACCCAATGTATCTCCTGCCGGACTAGGCCTAATGTAAGCATTAGGGTGCCTGCTCAATTGTTCCATTCGAGTTTTATCGCCGAGAATACTACCTTTTGTTTGACTGCTGCTTGGATCTATTGCCAACACCGCTACTTTTTCTCCCTTGTCTGCCAATTGCATACCTAATGATTCGATGAAAGTAGATTTTCCCACTCCAGGTGAACCACTTACGGCAATTCGTCTCGATATGGAGTTTGGTCTTGGGAGAGCATTCAATAATTGATTTGCCAATATTTGATCTTCTTTGGACATGCTCTCCACCAAGGTAATTGCCCTCGCCAAGATGACCCTATTAGCATCTTTAATGCCATCTAATAAATAATCAATTTTTTTCCAGTTAGTATCCATACTAAAAATTGCCAAACTGATCTTTAGAAAACGTAACTGAAAATGGAAAAAAATCAGCTCTTGATTCGGATTTTTCAAAAGATTCTGCCGCTATATTCCATGCCTGCTCCACCATTTGACGAGTAAGTGACTCTAGCAAGTAACTACCCGCCAGCGGATCTACCCTTTCTTCCATATAACTTTCATGACGGTATAAGTGATTCAAATTACGCGCTATCCTTCGGTTAAATATCTTGTTCTCTTCGTCTGGATAAAGATCGCCCGGCAATATATTTATATAATCTGCCCCTCCCCAAACCATCGAAAGACCCTGCAGTGCACCGCGAATCCGATTGGTATTTTCAATTTCAACATATGTAAGTGGATCGCTGAATGTTTGTATGGAAAAACAAGGTAAGCGATCAACTTCACCACCAAAATACAACCAAACATTTTGCATCAGTATGCGAAGCGCTCTGAGCTTGGCAACTTCAACCATCATCTGATCCCCAATAGGAACACTGACTAATACTCTGTCCAATGCCGTTAATCCACAAACTTCTGCTAAAACGATCATCCTGCAAATTATCCTTGCCAGTTGGTTATCTACATCATTATGAATACTATGTAAATCCGGTGAGATATGATAGCATTTGAAATGTCTGGAAATCAGAGTATTGGCAACTACCTGAGCGTTCCATGATATCATATCATGTTCGTTATCAATATTTGGCAAAAAACCACCTCGAACATCCAGGTTTTGATCATGATGTCGGCTTTTTAATATTGACATGTACTTTTCAAACCATACTCGCTGGGGTTGAGCATAAAAAGTGTCGACGTAGTCGGTAAAAACTCCTTCCCAGATATTGGCATCTAATTCATTTCGATTACAGTCTGCAATCAAAAATGGTGCTTCCGTGCCCCCTAACAGTGCATTTGTCAACAATTTTTGATAACCTGATTGTTCCTCAATGAAAAATTCAGCAATTGTCCATTTATTGGTATCTCTTTGATTCAACAAATGCACAGGTTCGACATCCCCAACCAGCATACCTGCAGGTACTTGTATACGATCATTTAAATGTATTGTAAGTGAATCCCAATTGCTGTTTTTTAACTCCTTCTCAATCAACGCAATCCACTCATCAGTCGTTGGTTTTTCGAATTTATGAGATAGCCCTGACAAATCAATCATAGCTTATTATTCCTGTTTGGATGGGTAAAAATAGCCAAAAGAATAGAAATATACGCATGATGCCAAATGTTGACCGACAATTCGAGTTACAATGACCCCATTAGTTAAACCTTACTGTATCTTTGACTTGAAATGGATGTTAAAACTGGTACTTTCAGCAGCGGATCGAACAAGTAATGGAAGATTTTATTTATTTAGATTACAATGCAACCACACCTGCAGAACCAAGAGTAATAGAGGCGATGTTGCCTTATATGACTACCTGGTTTGCTAATCCAGCTAGCAAAAACTATCGGTTGGCTACCCAATCTCTAACAGCTGTCGAAAAAGCAAGACAAAGCATTGCCAATGGTTTACAAGTGGATGCCAATGAGATTCTGTTTACCTCAGGGGCCACAGAGTCTCTTAATTTTGCTATTCAAGGTATAGCTTCCAAATATAAAAATAAGGGTCAGCATATTGTAAGTTTCAAAACAGAACATCGCGCAGTACTTGAACCACTTGAAATATTGAAAAAAAAAGGATTTGAGATAGAGTATTGCCCAATGGATAATTATGGACAACCCGATTTGCAATACCTTCGAAATGCCTTAAGAAATGACACCATAATGGTCGTAGCCATGTGGGTTAATAATGAAACAGGTTTAGTTTTTCCAATGGAAGTAATTGGAAAAATATGCCAGAGCGCAGGGGTTATATTACTGTCTGATGCTACCCAAGCGGTCGGAAAAATGGAAATTTATCCACGAGCAGCTGGAGTCTCTGCAATGGCGTTTTCAGGTCATAAGATATTTGGCCCTAAAGGCATTGGTATACTTTACCTAAGTAGAAAAACTCCCCGTATACAAGCAGAACCACTTCTTTATGGAGGGGGACAAGAATTTGGTTTTAGAGGTGGAACCCTAAATGTTCCAGGCATAGTTGGAATAGCAGCCGCTTTTGAACTTGCTCAGGCCGAGCGATATGAGCGCCTCAAACAAGCTGAATTATGCCGAAGAACATTAGAAAATAAGCTATTTGAGTTAGCTAGTGGTATAGAAAGAACACTTCCCGAGTCGCTTGCGCTTCCACATGTAAGCCATCTACTCTTTAAGGGTGTATCTGCAGCACAATTGTTAGCGGCATGGTATAATAAACTTGGAGCATCTTCCGGTTCAGCATGTTCCTCGGGCGATTTGGATCCATCTCATGTTTTGCTGGCTATGGGCCTATCCAGAGAAACAGCTTTTACTGGCATCAGGTTAAGCTTTAGCCATTTAAACACCATTGAAGAAAGTATTGCGGCAGCTTCTTTAATGGCTAGAACTTATAACTCATTAAAAAAATAAGGCAGACAGGCATATTTGTACCAGACCATTTAAAACCAAATTAAAGCTATTTTTGTTAATCAAAATAAAACGATATGGTCTTCGTAGCAGACTCTGCCAAAGAGCGAATCGTGCATTTAAGGGCAAAAGACAGTATACCTCAGGATCATTTCCTAAGGGTTAGTGTGGTGTCCGGGGGCTGTTCCGGACTTAGTTACAAAATTGAATTTGATCATATTGAAAAGCCAGATGATCAGGTTTTTGAAGACAACGGTGTAAAAATCGTTACAGACCTTAAGAGTTTTCTTTATCTATTCAATACAACTCTCGAATTCTCATCGGGTCTTGAAGGCAAGGGGTTTTATTTTAACAATCCCAATGCAAGTCGTACGTGCGCCTGCGGTGAAAGTTTTTCTGTTTAGATATGAATTTTTATGATTTAAAGCAGCTCGAAGGACCGGTAGAAATCATCCGTCTGGTCCTGGGAGATCAATTACATGAAAAACACAGTTGGTATAGTTCTAAGGATCAAAGAGTGCTATATGTGATGGCAGAGCTACGATCTGAAACGGATTATGTCGCGCACCATATTCAAAAAATTTGCGGGATTTTTACAACCATGCGTCAGTTTTCTGATCGGATGGAAGCCGAGGGTCACCGATTTTTGTATTTTCGAATAAACGATCCTGACAACCCTCATACTTTTACAAAAATTTTAGATGCAGTCTCTGCGCATTTTCCAAAAGCGACCATTGAAGTCGCCTATCCGGATGAATATAGAGTATTTAAGTTGTTGTCAGACTACGAAAATCCTTCAGGTAAAAAAGTAAATTGGGTTGAAAGTGAGCATTTTATTGTGCCCTTTGGGGCCCGTGAAAGATATGTTGCAAAAGGTAAAACCCCAGTAATGGAATTTTTCTACAGACAAATCCGTAAAGAGACCGGGATCCTAATGCAGCACATACAAGGTAAAGCACAACCTGTTGGTGAACAATGGAATTTTGATCGCGAAAATCGCAAAAAATTACCTGAAAATTTTGTGTTTCCCCATCGCTCATTCGAACAAAATGATGTTACACAAGCTTATGAGGACATATTGGCATCGGGATGTAAATTTATAGGCGATATTGATCCTAAGCATTTTGTATGGCCAATAAACCGGGAGCAAGCTTTGGTGCAACTGGATAATTTTTGCAAAGACTGTCTTCCTTTTTTTGGAACGTATCAGGACGCCATGACCCAAAAAGATGATTTTTTGATGCATGCGCGCCTTTCATTTGCCCTCAACTGTAAATTAATCACTCCCTTAGAAGTAATAGAGCGAGCCATTTACCAATGGCAAGAGCATCCTCAAAATATTTCGCTTGCTCAATTGGAGGGTTTTGTCAGGCAAATACTAGGGTGGAGAGAATATGTGAGATTACTGTATTGGAAGCATATGCCGGAATATGCACAACTAAATGCTTTACAAAATAGCTTGCCCCTACCCCACTTTTATTGGACCGGAAAGACACACATGGCATGCGTCCAACACGCCATCAAACAATCGCTCAAACATGGATATGCACATCATATTCAACGTCTTATGATTACAGGGAATTTTGCTCTGCTGTTAGGCGTTCACCCTGATGAAGTGGACAAGTGGTATTTGGGAATCTATATTGATGCTTTTGAATGGGTAGAAATGCCCAATACACGTGGCATGAGTCAATATGCTGATGGAGGGATAGTCGGTAGTAAGCCTTATGTAAGTTCCGCACGGTATATTCAGTCGATGAGTGATTACTGTAAGACCTGCAAATACGATCCTAAAGAAAGACTTTCAGAAAATGCATGCCCCTTCAATAGTCTGTATTGGGACTTTCATTTGCAAC
>CAYUZA010000124.1:0-8193 GCA_964449535.1 uncultured Saprospiraceae bacterium | reverse complement strand
TTTGTTCTTTGTTCTTTGTTCTTTGTTTTTTGTTCTTTGTTCTTTGTTTTTTGTTTTTTGTTCTTTGTTTTTTGTTCTTTGTTTTTTGTTCTTTGTTCTTTTTCGATTTTATTTTTAGTATAATTAATATAAGGATACTTATTAAACTTTATATGAACTAACCTTAACTTATATATATACTTATTAACAACAAGGAGGGTTGGGTTCAAATAAAAAAAAGATTAAAAATAAAATCATTACGACTTATATATGTCTGATTTTATGTATCTTATGTATGCTGTTGGTAGAGATAAAACTATTGAATCGGCAACAAAAATGGTATTTAGTTATTTATTTTTGTATTATTAATTCATGTAGATTTAAATGGATTAATAGTTGTTTAATTGATATTTACATTTATTTTTAGTATTATTTTTACAATAATACCTGTGTGTAAATATTTATATATTTTATGATTTTCTAAGTCCTTCGATAGAGGATTATGAGAGGGGGAATGATACGCAATAAGTCACAGGAATGACCTAACAAAGCGAATGTTCATGGGATTATACTTTGCAGACACAAAGATACAGTAAGGTTATTTCACCACAGTGTTCATCTTAGTTCAAGTTGAGCAGCAAAATATACGTATAAAAAACTAATTTTCTGCATCTTATACAAATATGGGATCTTAACATGCTTTACTGCCTGAAGTGCAAAATGGCATTCTCTTCAAAATAAGGCAGGCAATACTTAAGATGCTTTTCAAGTACAGAAGAAGGTAAGCGATGAAAATCAGTAGCAAAAACTTGTTTTAGCTTTTTATGAAAAGAAACAGGCAAGCTGCTGTTTATAAAAGCCTCGGCGAGCGTATGCACAATGATATTGTGCTCAATTCGTAATGAAAGTTTGGCTCTTGTTTGTTGACACAACTCCAAAAGATAAAGAGCGTACCCCTCCTTTTCCTGTTTTGTGGCCTTGTTCATTTCGAGATACCATAGCCTATAGCATACAAACCGAATAAAAGGCCAGATAAACATAGCATCAGGGTCATAAATATCCAGAGGTTTGTACTCATGGTACAATATTCGTCCATACTGCCAGGCTTTTTCCATCTGTTTACTCAAATAATAATACCTAAACAATACGCTATGTACAAACAAAAAGTCAGACTCCGGATCACTTACTTTGCCATCGCGGTTGCTTTCCATGTACTTTAATAATCCATGATCGTAATGAGGAATGCGAAACTTGGGGTCATGTAACTTGTCAAAGAAATAGCGTCTAATGAAGGCATTATCTGAAAACTCATTAAAAAACCAAATTTGCTTGGTAGACTTCAACAAGCTATCAAATATCGAAACCCCCAAATCCATTTTAAAAGACAATGGCATATCATCCACCGCTTCAAAAAAATCCTTTAAAGCACTTGAAGTTTGGTACTCCAAACAATAATAAATAAGCGACTTGCCTGAAATATCGGCCAAATAAACACCATTAGCATGTAATTGCTTCCTTGCTTTTTCAATTTTTTCAAGAAATGCCAAGCTATCTTGATATCCTATAAAACGGCAAATAATATCTAGTGTGTGCTTGTAAGGCTTATGCTTTTCTTGCATAAAAAATAGTCGATACAAAGTCGAATCTGATACCGCCCCAAAAGCACCTGACGAAATAAGTTCCGCCAAGCGAACACAATCCAATTTATTGGAAATTTTCCAACCAACTTTCTGACTCAATTCATACCTGAGCCTTTCGACCGCAAATTCGTCAAATAAAAATCCAATCTTTCCCATACCTCTAAAATTAAACATTTATTCGTACAAATTCACCAATATTGATTTTGAGCTGTTTTATTGCAATTCTTACAAGTAATTATAGTATTCCTAATTTTAAAAAAGGCAGGAATACAGCTAAAACGTTATTAAATAAATTACCATATACAAAGTAAATGCTAAGCTCTTTTGTATTTCATACTTTTGGAGCTCATGGATAATTACATATCCTTATTCGAAGTTATTCCATATTTATAATATTTTCTGTAAGTTTTTAAGATTAATTTTGAATCATGGACAATTAATTGAAACAAAGATAAATACATCTGTCCCGCTAGTTTCATTCAATTTGGGTCATGCTTGAAGTATTAATAGCTGATTGTCTGTTATTTACACAAAATAGACTGTAAGAAAGATAGAGATTGATTTCATTTTATAAATGGACTAAAACAAAATAATTAAATCACAACATTTCAACATGCCCTCGATTTTACAGTAATATCCTACTAGGCAGGCGTTGTGTAATTTACATCGGATCAATAACTGATACCAAGCGCAATTCACCTTTGAAAGGTTAATAACAAATATAAAATAATTTTAATGTCTAATATCGCCTTATTTCCGCCCCACTACAATGGCGGTTCCCTGATAATCCCAACACTCTGTCTCCGAAAAAACAGGTTTTACCGATTTTTTAATAAATCGCTCTGTGCGAAACTGATCGCCATAAGTGGAATAAAAACGATTGAATAACAATAGCCCCCCGACTGACATTAATGAAAACAAGGACTCCAAAAATACCCTTTGCTCCATATCTACTGGAATGCGATCTTCCACGCACACATCAACTATTACCATATCATATGCTCTACCCTCTTCTAGGGCATTCTGTACAAATGATATTCCATCCGAGACATACGAAGTCACTGAATTGGACAATCCATAAAGTGTATATTGTCTAGCCCATGCCACAGCCACCGGATGTATATCAACGGCATCCATGACAAAATTTTGTTTATATTTTTTCTCCAAAATGTAAGGAATGGATCCCAGGCCTAAGCCCAACAATAATATCCGAGGCATAGGCATTGTAGAAAAATCTACCTTTTCCAGAGCCCACACAAAATTCATATAGCGATCTTCCCAAGAATAAAGCGTATCTCGAGTACCCATCATCAGCCGCCCATTTCTCAAATGCAACAACAATTCACCTTGCTCAGGATCGCTCTCACGCCGCAGTAAAAGAGGTCGAACATAGCTTAACCCCCTCGCACACTTGCGCAGTAAACCTCCACTTTCGTACATCATCCGCCAGATAGACATAGTCTTTGATTGCAAAATCGATAAATCCTGTAAGCGACTTTACCATTTATGGCCGCTAATATATAAAGGCTACCTATTTTTGCGTTAGCTTTTTTTTAACACGGGCCACCTATGCATAAAAACTTAATTCTCGCACTTATTTTTCTGTCAAACGTAGCCTCATTATTAGCCCAAAACTTACAAATAATAGTACTGGATACCGAAAGAAAAGCACTTTCTGGAGCCAATGTTTCCTTACAGCTTCCCAATAACAGGACCGAAGATCGCATTTCAGATGAAAATGGTCTGGCGCTTTTCCCAAAACCAAATTCCCCTACTTTCCGCATTTACATAAGCTACATAGGCTATGGCACGGTAGACACTCTGCTTTCTACGCAACAGGAACTAAACTCTTTCACTTTTCAACTAGAAGAAAATACCGCTATCCTGAATGAAGTCACCGTGCAAGCGCGCAAGCCTCTTTTGCGACAAGAAGGCGATAAGACTATTGTAGATCCAACCCCTCTACTGGATATAAGTACCCATTCTCTGGAATTGCTGGAAATGACTCCCGGACTTTTCGTAGACCAGGATGGTGCCGTATATCTTAGCAATACCACACCCGCTGCTATTTATATTAATGGTCGGGAACAACGTTTCAGTAGTCAAGACATAGCCAATCTGCTCCGCAGTCTGCCTCCTTCCAGTATTTTGCGCATTGAGCTCATGCGCAATCCATCTGCTAAGTACGATGCAGCCAGCTCAGGAGGTATCATCAATATTGTGCTTAAAAAAGGCACTAAAATTGGCAGATTTGGCAGTGTAAATCTAAGCTTAAATCAAGGAAAGGCGGGCAATAGGTCGGCTGGATTTCAGCTCAATGAAAGCGGTGATCGATTATCTTGGTATGTAAATTTAAATGCCAATCGAGATGCCGGTTGGCAGACAGTATCCTCCAATCGGCAAACACAAGCACCCTTTACCCTTGCACAGCAATCAGGTACTCAAAGGGTCAATGACAATGGATTTGTTGGGGCTGGCACTACATTTGATCTGCATCCTTCTCACCAAATTTCATATGATGGTCGATTCAGTCCAAATCTTAATAATTCAGTATTGAATAGTCAAAATATTATACTTGGAACCGAAAACAATCCTGTTGGAAATACTGAAAATAAGGTAAAAAATGTCGGATACAACCTAAATCATCAGCACGACCTTAGCTACCGATGGAAAATAGACACCTTAGGTTCCCAACTGGATGTTAAATGGGGTTTAGGACAAACCGCACAAATCAACAATCAGGAATATATACATCTTTTTTCTCAACCATCGCTGCCTTCAGATGAGGGCGAAGGCGAACTCAACAACCGACGACAATTCATGCAATTTCAAGCTGATGCCCTTTACTATCTGCCTTGGAAAATGCAACTGGAAGCAGGTTTAAAAGGCAGTAACCTCTATTTTGACAGTCAGGCAGATTTTGTGCGCCTCGAACCCGGAGGAAACACCATTCCAGATCTTCTGCGCACCATTCGGTACGAATATAAAGAGCGTATTTATGCTGCTTATGTCCAGGGAACCCAAACCCTGCCATGGGGTATACAGCTTAAGGCGGGCATGCGCATGGAGCAAACCGATATGAAAGGTAAGCAAACTGTACCAACTGATACAAGTTTCCGGGTTCAACGCCTGGATTGGTTTCCTTACCTATACTTGAGCCGAAAAGTGATGTCGGTAGCAGGATTTGATGTAAAAGCATTTGTTATTTACCGCAAAACATTGAGTAGACCAGGGTATCAAAGTTTAAACCCTGCCATTCGGATAGTCGATCAATTCAATTATGAAACCGGCAACCCAGGCTTATCACCTCAATTCACCGATAATTATGAACTGAATATCAGTGTGCAAGATTATCCCTTATTTGCGATAGGTCAAAATTTGACCCAAGGCATCATTTCCAATGTAATATACAATGACGAGGTCGATCCAGCACTAACGCGGCAGACCTATGACAATATTGGCCAAAGCAGAGAATCCTATTTTCGGATCACTGGGGGAATTCCACCCTCAGGACGGTTTTTCGGGGTGCTTGGGGCTCAATATAACCTAACAGAATACGAAGGGCTTTATGAAAACAGACCCATTGGATTTAGACGCGGAAGCTGGCGCATTTTTACCTTCCAATCACTCAAAATAACCAAAACCACCAAGCTTATGCTGAGCGGATTTATGCTGATTGATGGCCAAATGAATTTGACAGAGCTGGAAAATTTTGGTCAATTAAATCTAACCTTAAATCAATCTTTCTCGGATAACAAACTCCAGTTATCGGTCTTTGGTCGCGATGTGTTTCGCACTATGGAAACGCGTTTTTCTTTGATTCAAGGTGATATACGGGTATTTGGAGATCGATACGCTGATAATCAGCGCATCGGCGCTACCCTAAGATATCAATTTGGCATTCGCAAGCGGGAAGAAAAAAAACGGAACAACTTTTTTCCGGAAGAAGAGGGCTGATGTGACACAAAGCATTTCCAGCCCGAACCTTTTTACTTAATTTGACGTTTTAACAGCAAAAAAATAAATATGATGTATCCAGCCGAATTAACAGCCCCCATGGCCAGAGACTTGACGGCATTTGGCTTTGAAAGTTTACATACACCTGAGCAAGTTGAAGCCGCTCTTAACCAGACCAGTGGAACCGCCCTTCTGGTGGTTAATAGCGTTTGCGGATGTGCTGCCGCCAATGCAAGACCAGGTGCCAAAATGGCTGTTCAACATGACAAGCGCCCAGATCGTTTGCTTACAGTGTTTGCAGGTGTGGATAAAGATGCTGTAACGGTCGCACGCCAATTTTTACTGCCTTATCCCCCCTCTTCCCCATCTATTGGACTTTTTAAAGATGGAAAACTGGTGCACTTTCTGGAAAGACACCAAATCGAGGGCAGAAGTGCAGACATGATTGCACAAAATTTGAAAGCGGCTTTTGACGCTTATTGTTAGACTGCTATAAGAATAAAAAGCCTTGTACTATTGAAGGTATGGGGCTTTTTTTTATTTTATGGTGCCAGTCGGGAAATTTTCCACTGATGTGATTCATCCCGCTCAAACCTAAAACGGTCATGCAATCGGTTTTCCCTACCCTGCCAAAATTCAAACGCCGTAGGATTTAACATATATCCTCCCCAATGCTCAGGCCTGGTTAATTGTTGTCGCTCTTGAAATTGTTGCTGTACATCTTCAAAACCTTGCTCAAGAGCTGCATAATCTGGAATGACCATGCTTTGAGGCGAAACAATTGCGCCCATCTGACTACCTAGCGGCCTACTCTCAAAATATTGATCAGACATAGTTGCAGGAGCGCGATGTACTACCCCTTCAATTCGCACCTGCCGCTCCAGGGTTTGCCACCAAAAAAGAAGCGCTGCATGTGGGTTATTTTCTAACTCACGCCCCTTGCGACTCTTATAATTGGTATAAAAAATCATACGGCCGCCCTCTACTCCTTTGAGTAAAACCATCCGCAGAGATGGACGCCCTTCCAGGTCCGATGTAGCCAAAGCCATTGCATTTGGCTCTAATTCTTCGGCCTTTGCTGCTGCTTCAAACCATCTTGTAAATTGTAAAAAAGGATCTGGTTCCAGATGGTATATATCCAGTGGTTCATTTTGATAATGTCTTCTAAGGTCAGCCAGCTTTATTGCGTCCATGCGTTTTATTTGTAGCTGCCAAATTAGTACATTTGTATTCTTTAATGATGTAAATGACCCAATAAAAAAGAAGTTCCTCATGGCAAAAATCGTAGATGAGTTCAATGCATACCGCACCCGAATGAATGATAGGATTCTGGCAGAAGACAACAAGGTCCTCAAGCGCTTTTGGAGCCTAGATGGGGCTACCTATCAAGACGGAGCCCTGGATGCACGAACTAAAGAAATGCTAGGCCTGGTTTCCTCCTTAGTACTCCGCTGTGATGATTGTGTACGATATCATTTGGGCAAATGCCATGAACTCGGTGTAAATACAGCAGAGTTAATGGAAATTCTGGCCATTGGCAACCTGGTGGGCGGTTCAATTTGCATTCCACATACGCGAAGAGCTATGGAGTACTGGGACGCTCTTCACGAGGCTATATAAAAAATCAAGCAAATGTGGCCTCGCTTTCCTGCTGAACTATCCCCGTTTCACCCTTTTTACCACACCGTCAGCGATGAACCACTTCCGCACATACAACATCTATACGCAATTAAATCTATAGCGGCATTTGAAGCAGAACTAGATTTTTTATTGCAAAACTTTGAGCCTATACTACCCGGACAGTCAGCCTACCATAATTGCAGAAAACCACCTATGCTACTCAGCTTTGATGATGGCCTGAGGGAATGTTACCAATTCATCGCCCCTATTTTAGAGCGCAAAGGTATTCCGGCTATTTTCTTTGTAAATTCCGCTTTTGTAGGCAACAAAGCACTTTTCTATCGATTCAAGGTTTCTCTGCTGATTGACTACCTACAAAATGCCAACATCATCCCTGCAGCTTTCCATAAATGGGGTAGTGACAAAACTCAAATCAAACAAGCCCTGCACAATATTACCCATGAAAAACCACCACAACTAGACGACAGTGCGAAAGAGTTAGGCGTTGATTTTGAAGCATTTCTGCACAATCAGCAACCATACATGACTTTGTCAGAATTGCATGACCTAAGTCGACGTGGGTTTGTGATCGGAGCTCATAGCCACAGTCATCCTCATTTTTACCCATTAACAGCTGAAAAAAGAAAGAACGAGATAGCTAAATCAGTAAGCTTTATTAGAGAACATTTCCCAAGCCAGCCCGTTTATTTTTCATTTCCATTTACCGACTATGGTTTGAGCAATGATTTTTTAAAGTCATTATCATATGAATATGGCATCCAACAATCCTTCGGATGCGCAGGTTTGAAAAAAGAAAGTATAGCTACACATTCTCAGCGATTTGCCATGGAAATGGGAGCCAATTCGGTAACTCTTCGACTGCAGGTAGCCATTATGGCCTATCTCCTCAAAAAAATGTTGGGAAAGCACCTGATAAATCGTTCGGTATGGAGCTAAAAGCATACACCAGGGCAACATTGCACGATTGGGTGCACTC
>CAYUZA010000123.1:3595-8233 GCA_964449535.1 uncultured Saprospiraceae bacterium | reverse complement strand
ACATAGAATACACAGATTTTGGCTACTCCATTAGTCTTAGAGCGGTGTCTACTTTGTCTAGAAGAGTAAAAGGGCTTTATAATATTGCTGCCCATTTTGTTGTGGATAAAGGTATGAATAGACTTTTAGGAGCCAAATGGCGAAAGATGAAAGCACAAATGGCTTATAAAAGGGCCGATTATGCAATGCATAATTAATCATTTTATGAAAAAACAGTGGTTTATTCCATTCAATAGTGCATACGACTTTATCATCGTTAAAAGTAAAGATATCTATAAAGGCGAAATATCCTTTTTAAATTCAAACGCTAAAAGCACGTTTTATTAAAACAGTTGCTCAATGATATCATTTTGTACCTTATTAGGCAGGGTTACTTTTAATTTTGGTTCATCCTCCATAGCTCTTTTAATGGCGAACAACGCCTCATCATTTCGTCCCCATGCCCTACGCGCTATACCATTATTGACATCCCAATGGAGCATAGATGTAAGGTTCTTTTCGCTTTGGTCAGTGCCGTCCAATACCATACCAAATCCCCCATTAATTACTTCACCCCATCCAACCCCTCCTCCATTGTGAATAGATACCCAAGTAGCGCCTCTGAAACTA
This sequence comes from uncultured Saprospiraceae bacterium, assembly GCA_964449535.1. Classification (GTDB taxonomy): domain Bacteria; phylum Bacteroidota; class Bacteroidia; order Chitinophagales; family Saprospiraceae; genus SLDF01. The sequence goes on along the minus strand of CAYUZA010000123.1, from coordinate 7,624 downwards.
TCACCAATTACATTCTGGATAGCCATATCTGCCGTGAACTTTGATCCATCATATAAATTTGATGTTTCCCGAAAAGGTGAATCTGTACCCGACACATCGTGGTGATCTCTTCCGAGCACAACGGGGCCTTTCAAGTCCCCATTGGCAATCGCCTTATTGAAGGCTCTTGCTATTTCTATTCTTCCGGCAGCATCAGCATACAAAATGCGTGCCTTTGATCCTACCACAGGAATGGCATCTTTAGCTTCATGTATCCACTTTAGATTATCGGCAAGCTGACCTTTGATTTCTTCAGGGGCGTTTTTAAGCATAGATAGTAATACCTCTGCGGCCAAAGCATCTGTAAGTGCCAGATCACTGTCCAATCCTGAAGTACATACCCATCTAAATGGTCCAAAACCATAATCGAAACAAAGGGGACCTAAAATATCCTGAACATAGCTATTGTATCGGTAGATTCCTTTAGACTCATCCTTCCAGATATCCGCACCCGCATCTCCTGCTTCTTTCAAAAATGCATTGCCATAGTCCCAAAAATACATGCCTCTTTTAACATGTTCATTTACAGCCCGAACATGCCTTTGTAATGATTCTTTCACAGCCTGCATAAACGCACTTTTATCTCTAATCAGCAGTGTTCTAGCTTCTTCAAAGGTATAACCTACAGGCGTGTAGCCACAGTCATCGATATTGTGCAGTGATGTTTGGTCTGAACCAAGGTCTACATTAATGCCTTCACTTAAAAGTTTTTCCCAAACCTCTACTACGTTGCCATGATAGACTAATGCTATGCCCTTTTCACTGCTTTTTTCATGACGTATGCTTTGAACCAAATTATCCAGATGGTTGTACACATTTTCTTCTAAGATGTACCCATCTTTAATCCTTTGTTCGATAGCATCTTTATCGGTTTCTGCAATTACACCAATAATGCCCGCTATAACTGCAGAAAGGGCTTGGGCTCCAGACATGCCTCCAAGACCTGAGGTAACGAAAAGTGCGCCATGCAAATGCTCGTTGCCAAGCCCTTTTTTCCTGCCTGCATTCATTAATGTAATCGTAGTACCATGGACAATGCCTTGAGGACCAATGTACATGTATGAGCCTGCGGTCATTTGACCATATTGAGTGACACCAATGGCATTGTAATAGTTCCAGTCTTCTTTTGAAGAGTGATTTGGGATCATCATGCCATTGGTAATGACTACCCTTGGAGCATTTGGATGTGATGGGAATAACCCCATCGGATGTCCGCTGTACATAACTAATGTCTGATCATCACGCATTTGAGATAAGTACTGCATGGTTAGCCTGTACTGTACCCAATTTTGAAAAACGGAGCCGTTGCCACCATAGGTTATTAGTTCTTCAGGATACTTGGCAATCAAGGGATCCAGATTATTCTGGATCATCAGCATGATAGCAGCTGCCTGTTGAGAATTGGCAGGATAATCCTGTATCGGTCTTGCTTTCATTTCATGATCCGGTTTGAAACGGTACATGTAAATGCGTCCGTATGTTTCTAATTCTTCCGCAAACTCTGGCGCTAGTAATTGGTGCCATGACTCAGGAAAGTACCGCAATGCGTTGCGGACAGCCAGCTGTTTGTCTTCGCGGGTTAGTTTTCCTATATTACGATTAGGTGCGTGAGCTAATCTCGGATTTCTACCTTTATTTTCGGGTATTTTAGCGGGAATTCCGCCTAATATTTCTTGTTGAAATGTCTTTTTGGTAAGAGTGGACATCAAATTGGCTTTTATAATTAACAGTAAAAAGGAAAAAATCTGCAGCTAAATATAGGAATATATGATAGGCAAAAGTACATGGTATGTAAGATAATGAGGCAATAACAGTTCGGGTAATAGAAAAAAAAAGAACAAAAAAAAAAGCCACCCAAGGGTGGCCTTAATATAATCGGTTAGACTTTATTAGCTTTTCATTTCAGCTTTGCCTTTAGAACAGCAGGCTTTGCCACTTTCCTTGCTAGAACATGCTTTTGCTTCATCTTTTGAACAACAAGCTTTTTTAGGAGAAACATTGACAAAACGACCGATGTTTTCGTCAAATGCCATTTCCTGAGCAGGACCTGCAACGATATTATCAGATTTCAAATAGTAAGAAACGTTGCCAGATGTAGCACAAACTTTTTCTTCAACGTTTTGCTCTTTCATGGCAACCAACATAGCTTCTGATTTAGCTGCTTTTTCAACTTTAGCTGCAGAAGCGCTAGAACAAGATGCTTTTTCTGCAGCAGCTTTAGCACAACACTGGGCTGAAGCAGTATTAGCTGTGAATATAAATGCTACCAACAAAAATGCGGAAACTACTAAATTTTTCATATGTTTTGTTTTTAGAGATTATTACTTAATACAAATGTAAGCTACATATTTCAATTGCACAAATTTTTCTATCGAATTAGATATTGATTAACATTCATTAACTTGCCCATCCAATAGCCATACACAACATAAACGCTAAATCTAGAGATAAAGTTTCCAACGTTATTTTAAATCTATCATTGATTCTTCTTTTAAATAATCCTTGTAAATCCTCAAAAAAGAACTACAATTGTGTTTGACAACAATGTTTTCCAATTGCTGTTGATTTTCACATGGCATTACTATCTGATCCCCGCAAGCAAGTCCTTTATTTACTGGCACTAGTTAATTTTTTTCATATTGTTGATTTTATGATGGTTATGCCCCTTGGAGAAGAGCTAATGCGCTCTTTCTCAATAAGTCCTGCCTCCTTCAGTTGGCTCGTATCTTCTTACACTTTAGCAGCTGGAATCAGTGGTTTTTTGGGTGCATTTTTGCTGGACAGATTGGATAAGCGTCAAGTACTTTTATTTACATTTTTAGGCTTCTCGCTGGGAACCGTCTTGTGTGCTTTGGCATACTCGTATCAATTTCTTTTAATTGCCCGATCAGTAACCGGATTTTTTGGAGGGGTAACATCTGCATTGCTTATTGCCATGGTTAGTGATTTATTCTCTTACCGTGAACGGGGATTTGCTATTGGCGTATTGAGTGCAGCATTTTCTGCCGCATCAGTAATTGGTGTTCCTTTCGGCCTATTATTAGCTAATAAGCTAGGGTGGCCATCGCCTTTCTGGGTATTAGGAATATTATCCATAGCTGTTTTGGTAATTTTATTTCACAAATTGCCGGCATTTCCACCATTGGATACTCGACAAAAGCGATCAAACAGGATGTTGTTTGTACAATTATTTAAAGAAAAAAACCAGTGGTCTTCTTTGATATTGGGTTTTTTAATAGTATTTGGGCATTTTTTAATCATCCCATTTATTACACCTTATTTAGTTCGAAATGTTTCTTTTTCTGAAGCCGCTATTCCATGGGTTTATATGATTGGAGGCGCATGTACTTTAATTACAGCACCAATGATTGGCAAATTGACCGATCGGTTTGGGGCGCAAAGGACTTTTTCTATCACTTTAATTTTTTCATTAGTTCCGGTGTTTTTGTTGAGTCATATGGGAATGGTCTCTTCTTGGTTGGTCTTAATAGTAACCTCAACATTTTTTATTTTGGGAAGTGGTCGTATGATACCTGCGCAAACGCTAATTAGTGGTGCAGTACTGCCAGAACAAAGAGGAAGTTTCATGAGTTTTAGATCCGCAGTTCAACAATTGGCTACCGCTTTGGCAGCAGTAGTGGCAGGAATGGTTGTTAGCGAAGAGTTGGATAATCGTCTAAGTGGATTTCAGCATTTGGGTTATTTTTCAATAGCTGTATTATTGTTGTCTCTATTGCCTGCCAGGCGAATTGATCAGGTATCTTAAAATAAAGTGCCATTAATTTTTGATTATCAATTACAATAGAACCATTTGGGCAAATTTATTGTTACAAACAAATCACAACGAATAAACCATGCACACTATCGATCAGGAGCTAAAAACTAGTTTCTCCACGGTACAATTAAAGGCACTTATCAATGTCATGTTGGTGCGGTCAACCCCAGGCGCCCCGGATGATGTGCCAACGATGGAGGCGCATCGACAGAAGA
>CAYUZA010000123.1:0-3585 GCA_964449535.1 uncultured Saprospiraceae bacterium | reverse complement strand
CGTATTTTCTCTCCCTTTGACTTGTCTGTGCAACAGTATAACGTACTTAGAATTTTGAGAGGCAGTTCTAAAGAATTAAATATGAAGGACATAAAGTCTAGGATGATTGATCCTACCCCCAATTTGACTAGACTTACTGAAAAATTAATTCAAAAAGAATTAATTGAAAAAGTAAGATGTGATCACGATAGAAGAAATATTTACGTGCGCATTACAACTTTGGGTTTGGAGTTGCTGAGTAAGATCGATGTATGTTGGATAGGCGACAATACTCCTGAACAAAAATTAACACCTGAAGAATGCTTTCTTCTTAACCAACTTTTGGACAAGTTGAGATCTAAAGAATAATAAATATGAAAACAGTATTAATAACGGGAGGCACTAGAGGTATTGGATTGGGAGTTGCCCATACACTTCTGGAAGCGGGGTTCAAGGTGGCAATTACAGGAAGGCAAGCATCTAGTATTTCGTCTTTGTTGCCTGCATTACAAGCAAAATATCCTGGTAAAGTGATGGGTATGGTTGCTGATGTGAGAAATTATGAAGAACAGGCTGAAGCGGTTAAGCAAATTATTGAAACATGGGGAGCTCTGGATATTCTTGTAGCCAATGCAGGGGTAGGATATTTTGCTGATATTGAAGAAATGGATGTAGAAAGGTGGCGGGAGACTATTGACATCAATCTGACAGGCGTTTTTTATAGCGTAAAAGCCTGCCTTGAAGCGCTCAAGCGACAGAAAGGATATGTTATTACCATTGCTAGCCTGGCTGGAGCCAATTTTTTTGCGAGGGGAGCAGCTTATAATGCTAGTAAATTTGGGCTGGTAGGCTTTACGCAAGCAATAATGCTAGATCTGCGCAAACATGGTATAAAAACCACTACAATTATGCCAGGTAGCGTATCAACAGAGTTTAATGATCATGTGCCTGGACCAGCTGATGCCTGGAAAATACAACCTGAGGATATAGGACAGATGATTTTGGATCTTTTGAATATGCCTGCTCGAACACTTCCTTCAAAGATTGAAGTTCGACCAAGTTTTCCGCCGACAGGCAGCTAATTTTGACTACCTGAACGGATAAAACTTATGTCCAAATCTTTCAAATATTGCTCTATCTAGTTCTTCTCTGTCATCTGGGTGGGCAATATCCCTAAGTGATAAGGCGCGTTGGTATAAGTTTTTGCCGAAAAGAAAAGCGGTTCCAAACTCCGTAACTACATAATGCACGTGTGCACGAGTGGTCACTACTCCAGCACCTTCCTGGAGTACTGGAACTATTTTGGATACTCCCTTCGCGGTTCTTGAACTTAATGCAATAATGGGTTTTCCATTAGGAGACAAAGCTGCACCGCGAATGAAATCCATTTGTCCTCCTACACCAGAAAACTGCCTTGTACCAATAGAGTCAGCACATACTTGACCGGTTAGATCTATTTCTATAGCACTATTGATGGCTATAACATGTGGATTGGCTCTGATTACTTTACCGTCATTGACATAATCGGCTTCCAGGAAAGCAAATGCAGGGTTGTCATCTACGAAATCATAAAGCTCCCTACTGCCAATAGCAAATGATGTCACTGTTTTTCGGCGGTGCTTCTTTTTATATCTATTGGTGATCACTCCTTTTTGCATAAGCTTCATCACTCCGTCTGAAAGCATTTCGGTATGTACTCCTATATCTTTATGATTATCAATACATTGTAAGACAGCGTCTGGTATGGTACCGATACCCATTTGTAAAGTAGCTTTATCTTCAATTAATGCCGCAACTTTTTGACCTATTGTACGCTCACAATCTCCGACCTCAGCCGCATAATCTACTTCGGGCAGAGGATCATTCACTTCCACCATATAATTTATTTCACGCGTATGAATTAGCCCATCTCCATGTGTTCTGGGCATATTGGGATTTACTTGGGCTATGATGATGCGGGCGTGTTTGAAGGCGGAACGGGCAACATCTACTGAAAGTCCAAGAGAGCAATATCCGTGTTTGTCTGGGGGTGAAACGTGCAAAAATGCTATATCCAGGGGCAATATTCCACGCTCAAACAATTGTGTAATTTCACTCAAAAAAACTGGAATATAATCACCGTTTACCCCATTTACATTGTCTCGGATAGGCTGAGAGACGAAGAGACTATTGAAAAAAAAGCTGTTTGAGAATGCAGGTTGTTGAATATGCACTTCACCAAGCATGGAAATGGCGATAATTTCCACACCTGTTAATTCTGTCGCTCTATTTGCCAGTGCTTTAAGTAAGTTATGAGGGGTGGCTGCACTACCTTGGACAAATACCCGCATACCACTTTCAACAAAAGATACAGCGGTTTCTGCAGATACAATTTTTGTCATGTTATATCGTGTTTTCTTTCTAACGCGCAAGATCGGAAACGTAGTGTTGAAGTGATTAGTTAGCAACTATATTTTTTGGAAATACTACTTTTCGACTGTACGATAGAACGACTTTACGATTCAAGTGGTCTTAAGTCATAATTTCGGAAGATAGAAATATTTCACCATTAAGGCATTAAGGGAATTAAGGATTGTTGATCTTGAGCTTAATGGTTCTTAATTTCTTAATGTTTAATAAAGCACTTTGTGAATATTCGACTTCTCATCTTTACGATGGAACGACTTTACGACTGTGCGATTCAATTTGTCTTCGGCCATAATTTCGGAAGATAGAAATATTTCACCATTAAGGCATTAAGGGAATTAAGGATTGTTGATCTTGAGCTTAATGGTTCTTAATTTCTTAATGTTTAATAAAGCACTTTGTGAATATTCGACTTCTCATCTTTATGATAGAATGACTTTACCACTTCTAGTGGTACGGATATGAAGATTAATATAGTTAAAAATTAGTTTTACTGTAAAGCCTCGGATTCCAATTAATTGCTTTATTTTTAGTGGCGGCTATTCAGATTTGATCTTGGTAAGTTGTAGTATTCAAATTACCGTCTTTAAACTTGATAAAAAGTTATTATGCTGTCATTTTGAAGGGATTTTGACCTGTTTCAAACAGGAAGTGCCAAAATCCAAGCAAACATTGTTACCTAAAGGCCGGAAGCTATTAATTTATTAGTTATAGCTTTTTAAAAAAAAAGAAATATGAGACTTTACGGAAAAATGGCATTGGAATCCCTATGTTTAATAGGTGTCATATTTATGAATTTTTTAGCCAATTACTTGCCGCTGGGCGGTCGCCTCACTGGACAGGTATCAGCTGCTTATCCTACTTTATTTACACCTGATGGTTTAACTTTTTCTATCTGGGGGCTTATTTATTCGTTGCTTATAGTGTACATAATTCGTAAGTGGTGGAAAATTTTGACAAAGATATCTGTTCCTGATGGTCAATGGTTTATAGCTTCCTGTTTTTTCAATGTTGCCTGGCTTTTTGCCTGGCACTATGAATTATTAGCCATATCGCTTATTTTTATGTTTGGACTTCTCTTGTCTTTGTGGCTTTGGCTGCGTTCACTGAGAAGATTTGAAATGGCGGGTGGAGACGTTTATTGGTATCGAATGGTAGCACGAGTGTATTTTGCATGGATTTCGGTAGCTACAATCGCCA
>CAYUZA010000122.1:0-8236 GCA_964449535.1 uncultured Saprospiraceae bacterium | reverse complement strand
CCAGAGAGATTGCCAAATAATATTCCAATCCTTTGGCTGAGTATGCCTTGGTTGGCATGAGCTATCCACAATGCATAACCAACGTACAGCAAAAATACCGTTGAGAAACCGATTAGAAAGGAGACAATAGGGCGCACCGGAATTAGATAATACAGGACAATCAATGGGATTATGAAAGCATACCATGGAAAAATCAAATTGAAAAATGCTGTAAATACAGCAGTAAGTATGAATAAAAGAAAATTATTTTTCATGAGACAATGTACTTATTTGGCTTTTTTAATGACACAACTGAACAAAGGGTTGGGAACGGATTCAGGACTTTTTGGCAATGCTAATGGGTAATATTGTCCGCTGGCCCAGTCCTGCACGGAATTGTCATAAAAACGAGAGCCTGGATTGCCTGATTGACCTCCCGGATAAATGCCTTGCGCGATAGGGCCATTCGAGGTCATTTCTACGATCATTCGCCAGCTTGGACCATTTCCATGACTCATTGCATTGAGGGCATCTTTAGAACCACCCGTATTGGCGCGCACACTAAAGGCGGGTATTTTGGCTAGATGGTAAATAGTCGGTTTCAGAAAATTACCCCAGGAAATATCTGCACTTCCGCCCTCCATGCCTGATTCCTGCCAAGCATTTTGAAAACTTAGGTAGAGAATTTCTTCAGCTTTTTCTATAATGTTCGGAGTGCTTTTTATGTCAAAAATGGCATTGTCCGGATCAGTATTCAGTAGGTGGCTTAAAACCCATTTTTCAGGATCTCTATATCTCAATTGATCATTGTTGAGCAACTCTTCGAAAGCCATTTCTTCACAGGTCTCATACCAGGTATGAAATAGTACTGGTTCCCATGCTTCCGCCTTAAATTCGTAGTCCCATTTTGCGATATGTTCTAATGCTCGTAATTGATTAGTGTTCAAGCTATCTCGATTGATTTTGTTCAACATAGCCGGTAGTGTCTCCTTCGCTTTCAGCGAAAAAGTACTATGTTGCATTTTTTTCATATCCTCAACTGTCAATGCACTACCCATTTCCAATAACTGATTAAGGGTGCGTCCCCGGTAGCCTTCAAAATTTCCAAAATACAGGTATGGAAAATCTCGATACGTGCTGTGCTGATTGGCTGAGGATACGTATCCTCTAGCAGGATTTAAGGTTAAGGGTATTTCATCATAAGGAAGTATATCATTCCACGAACTGGCCGGATTCGCACCGTCGGATACAAATAACCCACTGTAGTTTAATCTGCGGGGCCAGTGGCCTGTGGATTTGAGAGCGATATCTCCATTTTTGGCTGCAAAAACTGCATTTTGGATAGGGGAGGGAAAACGTTCTAATGCTTTGAGATAATCGTCCGTATTTTTGGCTTTATTTAGATAATAAAAGGTCATGATTTCATCTGGATAAATAGCATAGTGAGCAGTCCAATGCATGGCCAGATCTTGTCCAGTTTCTTCGGCTGTTTTGGCAATAGGACCCCAATGGGTATAGCGCACAGTTTCGGTATGTTCCGGGGCATTTTTTATTTGAATTCGCTCTTCTCTAAGGGTAGCTTTAAGTACTTTGTCTCCCAACAGATAATCACTTTTTTGTTCATCTTTCCAGGCGATGGCTACCCAATCAAGCACGTCGTGTCCACAATTAGTAAAGCCCCATGACACGAACTCGTTGAATCCGACAATAATTGATGGTACACCTGGAAGAGAAACCCCTCGGGCTTTAAATTCTGGAGTTATTATGGCTGTTTCGTACCATATAGAAGGAAGTGTAAGGTCTAAATGTGGGTCATTGCAAAGTATAGGGTTGCCATTGGCTGTTTTAGAGGGTGCTACAGCCCAATTGTTGCTCGCAAAATGATACGATTCCTCTTGTGAAAATATATCTGACTGGCTTAGTGAAAGTTTGGGAATAGACAAGGAGTCAGTAGTGCGTTTGCCAATCCGGATTTGCTGATTGTCGGAAGGATGAACAGGTGATTCGCTTGCATGAAATACCGGATAAAGTACATCAAAAAGCTCTTCGCCAAGTTCTTGAATAAGCACAGATGATGCCAAATCATATTCTTTCATGGTAAGGGTTCGTGCCAGATTTTTGGACAGTAATACCAAGTCGAGCATGGTTAATTCAGTAGGACAATAATGTAATAGTTTGAATTCCAACGGAAAGTCCTTGTAGGATAATTGATTGACATATTGGTTAAATCCTTGAAGATAGCTATTCATCATTTTAGAGAAAAGTGAATCTTGTTGATATAGTTTTAGATTTTCTTCAGCTGCCCAAACAAAACCTTGACGGCGAGTTTGAATGTCCCTTTCGAGAGTACGGTTGCCAAAAACTTCTGACAGTCTTCCGCTGATATCACGCAGTGAAATATCTACTTGCCATAGTCGGTAGCGCGCGTGCAGATAACCTTGTGCATAGGCTGCATCAACCGCATTTTCAGCAAAAATATACGGGACTAGCCTATCGTCCATAATGATGCGCGAATCTGCATTAGATGAAGGATTTTTCAAAAAAGCGTCTGTAAAATCATTGGGTGTTTCTGCATTTTGCCAAAATCCATGAAAAGGAGATAAGAAGGGGCCAAGCGCAGGAAGTTGATTGGCGCCCTTCGTCCAGGTATGGTGCAAAGAGAACAAAAGAATAATCAAAATAGCTGAAGAAGCGATAAGTAATATAGCTGTTTTTTTCATAGGAGTCGAATTGCCAGAACAATGTACGCGTATCCTGCCAAATCTGGAATAAGATAAGCATAAAAATCGAAGATTCACGAGAATCGGTTAGGATCATAAAGTGATTTCGAAGGTGATTTTATAAATCGTAGTAGAGCATATCTGTGATTTATGATAAAGAACTGATTAAATACTCAGCTGCAATCAATTTGGAGTGTTTTGTCGTTATTATTTCGCTAGATCACTTCATTGATGTTCATAAAAGTTAAAACTGCACAAAAACATGATTAAGTAATCCAGTCACAACAAATACCCTACACCCTGAACATGGCCCGTTTCAAGTATTTATAACTGAATAATAACTCAAGAAGGCGGAAAATAGGGAACACCAGACATTTTAAGGGGCAAAATGGTTTGATTTCCTTTTCTTTTCTCTGCTAGGTTGTAGCTTTGTGGGTCTTATGGTCTACGCATTGATTTACGGACTTGGTATAGGTATACTGCTCAGCAGCATGCTGGGTACTGTTTTCTTTTTTTTAATTCAGAATAGTATCTCTAATGGATTTCGTAGCAGTCTTTTTATTGCTGCAGGGGTGATTGTGTCGGATATACTTTTGATATTAATTAGCTATTTCAACGCGTACCTATTGCCTTCTGGTGGTTACGCAGAGAATCTCGTTCGTTTGGGAGGTGGAGCTTTGTTGTTGGGTATGGGTGTAAGCTACCTGCGCAAGAATTCAAACGCAGCAATTGATGTTCCCCTTTACAGTTCACCCTGGATGCTGGCTTCGAAAGGCTTTTTGCTTAATATTCTAAATCCCGGCAATTATGTCAGTTGGTTGTCTATTTCAGCCATACTAATTAACGTTCACCAGTACAGCATTTTGGAACGTTGGTGGTTTTATGCAGGTGCGTTGGGGAGCATTTTTGGTATGGAGGTGCTATTTGCAGTCTTGGCAGTCAAAATTAAAAAATATCTTCACGAAAGGGTTTTACAACGCATCGATTGGGTTCTCGGTATTATTTTTATCGTTTTTTCGGGCATTTTACTCTGGCCGTTGCTCCGCGATGCTTTTAAATAATTAAATGTTGCTGCTCTTTTGGCAATATGTAAGTTTCAAAAAAAGTACTGACCTCATTCCATTTTTGTAAATCTGACTGATTGGTAAAATAGTCTGAGGGAGCTTTTTTGATTTTGTTGTAATCCAATAATTGCAGCTTTCGTACTTTTCCATGTTTGATGGTTGCATGCATATAAGCAGGCTTTAGTTTCAATCCGGTTACTCGGGTTTCAGGCTTGCCCTGCCGCACACCTTTGGAAATTTCAAGATGAGCTAATAAGGTCAAGTGTCCCCATTTGAAAATATCATAAGCTATAAAATCACCCAATGAATATAAAATAATGTGTTGCTTGCCAGTGCGAGGAGAGTGATACAATTCTACAGGCTGGGCGTGATGTGGGTGTCCGGCTATGATCACATCTGCTGCTGTTTCATCACAGATTCGATGTATATTGTTGCGGGTTACCGTACCTGGATATGCTTGATAAGCGCAGCCCATGTGTAGCATTGCTATTATTAAATCGGCTCCCTGGTCACATGCATCTTTCGATTGAGCTGTGAGTGTACTGATATCGGGATTGGGTTCATTGAGCAGTATGTGTGGACAAAGCCAGCCCATTTCAGTGGGTAATTGTTCTTTATTGAAAGAAAAAGAAGCCGCAATAAATGCGATTTTGATACCATTTCGCTCTATTAAGGTTGATTTATTTGACTTTTCCGGAGCATAAGCCGCGCCCGTGTAAGCGATGCCCTGATCTTTCAAAAATGCCATGGTATTGATCAAACCTTCGGGACCTTGATCTAAACTATGATTATTAGCCACAGATAAAAGATCGAAGCCCTTGTATTTTTTATTGCCATTAAAAATGGTCCATGTATTTTCATCAATATTAAAATACATATCATTCAGCATCACTTCAGGTGCGGCAGCATAAGGTCTACTAAAGTCTGCCGGACTTTCCAGATTGGCTACGACTACATCGGCTCCAAAGAAAAAATGACCCACATCTTCCCATAATTCTTGACAGCTGTATGGGGTAATGGCTTGATAGGGGATTAAGTCCCCACCTGCGTGGAGTGTACAGGTATTTATGGGAACGAAGTCATCTGGTATAACCAACTTAAGGGGTTGACGGAGCATTGTTTCTTTAATTCCGCTGCCTTGTTCATCTCTTATCATGGCGCGATAATAGTATTTATACCCTAGATATAGTTGCATACGGGTAGTCATGCGTGCAGGGTCTTCATGATGCTCTTTCCATGGATGGCGCCAGCGCAAAATATGCAGTGCATCCAATATCTCATAAAGGAAACGAAGAACACCAACCAGCAATTTACCTTTGAGGCTAATGTAAATCACCGGATTATATGCACGTGAACGCTTCATGGAAATGGATATGATTTTTCGATAAAAGGCAATTTAAGAGTTGAAAATTTGCGCATTTTCATTTGAAAAGCATGGATACCAGATCGGTAATGCGACCAATGGCATTTACGCGTATGGGAAAAGCATCTTTTTTCAATCCTTTCAGGTTGTATCGCGACACGAAGATCTCCTCATATCCCAACCGGGCAGCCTCTTGGATGCGTTGTTCGACACGGGGTACAGCTCTGATTTCGCCAGAAAGACCTATTTCCCCGGAAAAGCAAGTCAATGGCGAAATGGCGACATCCTCATGTGATGAGACCAGCGCAGCGGCAATGCCCAAATCCATAGCAGGATCATCCACACGAATGCCGCCTGTAATGTTCATGAATACATCCTTTTGTGAAAAATATACCCCTGCTCTTTTTTCCAAAACTGCCAGCAGCATATTCAGACGCCGATTGTCAAATCCGGTGGCAGAACGCTGAGATGTGCCATATACAGCCCCGCTGACCAGTGCCTGAATTTCGATGAGCATAGGACGGCTTCCTTCCACGGTGCATGCAATAGCGCTACCACTGAGCGCCTCGTCTTTTTGCGAGATCAGCAGCTCTGAGGGGTTTTCAACTTCTCTTAAGCCTTGAGCCCTCATTTCGTAGATTCCCAATTCATCCGTGGAGCCAAACCGGTTTTTGCGTGTGCGGAGAATGCGGTATAGATTGTTTCGGTCACCTTCAAATTGTAATACCGTATCTACGATATGTTCTAAGAGTTTAGGACCTGCTATATCCCCTTCTTTGTTGATATGTCCTACAATGAAAATGGGGGTATTGTTTTGTTTGGCGTAGCGCTGTAGTTCGCCAGTGCACTCTCTGATTTGAGATATGCTTCCTGGGGTACTATCTAAAAAAGGGTGAGATATGGTCTGTATGGAGTCAATGATGAGTATATCAGGCCTGAGATGATCGGTGTTTTTCAAGATAAGGTCGAGATTGGTCTCATTGAAAATGTAGCAATCCGGGTTAGCTTTCCCTACTCGATCTACCCGTAATTTAATTTGCTCTTCACTCTCTTCGCCGCTCACATACAGTACTTTACGTCCTTTTTGTAGTGCTATTTGAAGCAATAGCGTGGATTTTCCAATGCCTGGATATCCTCCGATGAGCACGATGGAACCGGGTACGATTCCTCCACCTAGCACCCGATCCAGTTCTCGGTCGCCTGTGACCAATCTGTAAGTGCTATGGGAGGCTATTTCATCTAACTTTCGCGGACTACGCGTTTGCAAGGTGTCAGAAGTCTGGAGGCTGGTGCGGCGATCTGGTCCTTTTCGGATGATTTCCTCAACCAAAGTATTCCATTCGTTGCAGGAGGGGCATTTGCCTTCCCATTTAGGTGCCGTAGCGCCGCATTCACGGCACACAAATATTTTTTTTGTTTTGTCCACGAGAAGGAGGGTGATAATTTCTGTAAATTTAAGAACAATTTGGTAATGTGGCTCTATGTGGGTATTATGGCGGGGTGACCATATACAAAAACAAGGATACTTTATTGTATCATATTTGATAAATTTCGGGGTCGGAAAGCAAGTGAATTCCAGTAAAACTTTTTCGCGAGGAAAATGAAACGGCTTGCACTTAAAATTTCTAAAGGTCTTGATTAAAGCATTGCATGCGAAAGAGTATTATGACAACAATCCAAACATTACTCCAAAATCTATTCTTAACATAAACTTTCGCTTTGAAAATAGTCGCTGATGTAAAACTATAAAGCGATAAATTGCGTATTTTGTAAGTCAAAACTATTTCACTACAAGTTCTTATGAAAAATATTGATTTTAAAGGTAAAAAAGTATTGGTCAGGGTTGATTTTAATGTTCCTTTGGACGCAGAAGGCAAAGTTACAGATGATACCAGGATAAAGGCTGCTATTCCTACGCTTAAGGCTATTCTGCAACAAGGTGGAGCCGTGATTTTGATGTCTCATTTAGGACGACCCCTCAAAAAAAAGAAAGAGGATGGCAGTATTGATCGTCAGAAATTTTCACTAGCCCATATTATTCCAAATCTAGAGCAGCATCTTGGGGGCAAGGTGTCTTGGGCAGATGATTGTCTGGGCAATCAAGCATCATCTCTGGCTGCTTCGCTGCAAGCAGGGCAAGTCTTATTGCTCGAAAATACACGTTTTTACGAGGGTGAAGAAAAGGGGGATGAGGCCATGGCACGCCAGTTAGCCACATTGGGAGATGTGTACATCAATGATGCTTTTGGTACAGCGCACCGGGCGCACGCCTCTACAGCTATAATAGCTCAATATTTTGCACCAGATTCAAAATCATTTGGTTTTCTCATGGAGGCTGAGCTCGATGGGGCTCGTAGAGTTACTGAAAGCCCCACACGCCCTTTTGTGGCTATCTTGGGGGGTGCAAAGGTTTCAGACAAGATATTGTTAATCGAAAAGCTGGCTGCCATTGCGGATACCATCATTATTGGAGGAGGTATGGCTTATACCTTCATGCGAGCTATGGGCGGTCATACTGGTCAATCGCTGGTGGAAGAGGATAGGGTTGATCTAGCCAGGGATTTACTTAGCCGCTTCAACAATCTTATGCTTCCTTCAGATTCAATTGCTGCGAATGCCTTCCATAATGATGCGGACAAGTCCGTAATGCCAAGTGATCAAATTGAAGATGGCTGGATGGGCTTAGATATTGGTCCTGATGCCATTTCATCTTTTTCTGCTCGTATACAAGAGGCGAAAACCATCTTGTGGAATGGTCCAATGGGGGTTTTTGAAATGGAAAATTTCGCTAGTGGAACCAGAGCTATTGCCGAATCAGTGGCCAGAGCTACTGAAAAAGGAGCATATTCCCTCATCGGAGGGGGAGACAGCGTAGCAGCCATCAATCAATTGGGTTTAGAGGATCAAGTAAGTTATGTGAGTACGGGAGGAGGTGCTATGTTGGAATTGCTTGAAGGAAAGAAACTACCGGGTGTTGCAGCTATCGACTTAGAAGAATAAGAATATCAGCCATTAACGATGTTGTTTTTGGGTGTTTTTGAAAATTCTTACATTTTGAAGGGGATATTGTAAATAAGTTTTGTTTAAATCCTCTCAGAAAATAGCGCAAT
>CAYUZA010000121.1:2788-8240 GCA_964449535.1 uncultured Saprospiraceae bacterium | reverse complement strand
GTGTCTATACTCGAATGTCCGTCACAGATGGTCCGTTATTGTTTTTTCAAACAGGAGCAGCGATTGCACTAATTAAATATTCTAAAAAACCTACAATTGGTTTAGCATTATTGCATGCTACATTTTTGAGTTTAGGATTACTTCAGAAAGGACCTGCCATGTTATTATTCAGTGGCTTTGTGGGTTTATTATTTATGGTAGCATGGGCACCAGGAAGAAATTTACTTAAAATATCGTTTCTGCTTATTCAATTAATAGCACTTGTTCCGATATATTACTGGGGACAGTTAGCATGGTCTCGTGATGGTGGAGAAATGATCCAATGGATGATTGATTGGTACATTTTGAATAGGGTGGGAGGAAGCGTTTTTGGACAAACAGGACCTCCTGGATATCATCTCAGCATTATGTCACTTTCATTTATCATTATATTGCCATTGTTTTTTAAATCTTTGTTTTATATAAGAAAGTTATTTTCTGAATCGATTTACAAACCTTATGTCTTATGGTTAATAGCAGCTTGGATCCCATTCGAAATAACAGCGTCAAAATTACCTTCATACGCTATAGGAGCGTATCCTGCAGCTGCCATTTTAATTGCTGTTATAGTTATTAATCAAAAATTAACATTTAAATGGGTGCATATTTGTTGGGCTTTAATTGTACCCCTCGCTTTTGCATTCACATTATGGGTGTTACTTATAGGTTCCAATTTAATTTCCTTGAAGTTATTGATTTATGCTTTTCTCGTTTTTTTTGTGATCATTTTGGTAGCCCTTATATTTAAAATTCAGATTGACGGGATAAAATTAATTGTTTTACATAGTGTGTTCTACATTATCATAATGCTTGGATTCACAGGAATAACAAAAGAATATTTCTCACTGATGCCCAAAGTTGCAACTATCGTTCAAACAAAGATTCCTACTCAGGTCTATATTGAAAAAGATCTAAGATATTATCCTTCATTACCATTATATCTACAATGGAAATTACCAAATAATGTTTCTCTACATTTAACTGAAGATGTAAGCACTTGTATATCTAAAATGCTCAAGACACAAGTAATAATTATATCAAAATCAACATTTGAAAGACTCAATAATCAATGGAGTGATTTTAATAAACCTGAATTTTTAAGTGGAATGAACACAGGACGTGATGGAAATGTAGAGCTGGTTGTGTTGCAACGCAATTGAATATTTTTTACAAAGTAGGTTTAATACCATGTTTCAATAAGCACAAATTAGACTAATGCAATTAAACTTATATAATAATCAATGCATTCATTTCATTTCCAAAACCTGTAGGTACAAAACCATCAGCCTCACGATCTGTCAACCAATTTTTTTTATCTACAAAATATCTAAATTGATGAGTCGTTCCGGTTTCTAAATCCAAAGTAATTTTGAATGAACCATCTTTGAGCTTTTTCATAGGATGAATATCCGAGTGCCAATCATTAAAGCTTCCTAATACACTAGCTGATGATATTTTTTTTCCTTCTTCTGGTGAAATTTCGAAAGTAACTTTACAAATAGGTTTGCTTTTCAACAATTGCTTTTTAATACTCATTATTTTATTTTGTTTAAAATACAAAAAAGATATATTGTTTTGCCATATTATTTGTAATTATAATTCAATTAAATAATGGATGAAATTTATCAGGTTAGCATAAAATCAATTATCATCTCATCAGAATGAAGCGGTAAATCTACCGAGTATGAACCAAATGAAATTTTGTCAGTATAAGTATTCTTAAAAAATGGATCTAATGCTGGGGGCTCCGTATTAAATAATTGACTTGTATAATGGGAAGACAAATAAACATTATTTCCATATAAAAGCTTAAAGGGTTTATCTAAGCCATGGAAGCAAATTCGTATATTTTTGACGTTAAAATCTAATTTTCCTTTTACAACACTTAGACATAACGTTTTTGAAAGTGCATCCCATCTGATCTCCCTATACATATATTGCTCATTGTTAGAAGCATTAATAGAATCATCGTCATCATACCAAACAAAAGGGAAATGATCACCTAATGTGAATAAATGTAATTCAATAGTATCGAGCCTGTGTTTGGCTCGCATTACAGGTTCTGGCCAAGAAAGGATAAAACTTCCTGCTTTTATAAATACAGGGACAAAATATTTATGTTCTTGATACAAAATTGTCTGACCACCTTCAAATAGTTGGTAATTATACAAGTCTATCCAATGATGGCCTTTTGGCAAATAAATTTCTGTAAATTTTTGTGTTAAACTACCAGGAGATACTAAAAAAGTATTACCACTAATAAATTGATTTTGGAATCTATAATCAAATACTTGGTCGTCGTTGTAATATTCTAAGGATAAATCCTCACACACTGGAATTCCATGAACGGAAGATAAATAAACCATGGAATACCACCAAGGCATAAGTTTATATCTAAATTGTATATATCGACGAGCGACGTATTCTGCATCTTCCCCAAAACCCCATGGTTCAGCCGGTCTACTATTAATCATAGTGTGACCTCTGAATAAAGTTTGAAAGGAACCAATTGCAATCCATCTCATATATAACTCCGGACTACATTCACCTATAAATCCGCCAATATCAGATCCCGCCATAATAAATCCAGCGGAATTCAATGCGGAAACCATGCGCGTACTTAATTGCATATGTTTTTCTTCTGATGAATTGTCACCTGTCCAAATAGCAGCAAATCGCTGGCCTCCAGAAAAAGTAGCCCTCGTCAAAACAAATGATTTTTGATCTGAAGAAACAGATTTGGCCCCCTCAAGAGTACTTTTATTCATCAACATGCCATACACATTTCGATAAGCTGCAAAAATATCAGGAGAACCATCCCCGTTCATTATGGAAGTTGCTGGAAAATTGTTTCCAAATACCGCAGGTTCATTCATATCATTCCAGAGTCCATTAATCCCAATGGATACTAGTTCTTTAACATAGGATGCCCACCAATCTCTTGTTTTTTCAAGCGTAAAATCAGGGAAAACGCAATTTCCAGGCCAAACATTACATTCTACAGGTTTTTCATCTGGATATGAAATCCATATTTTTTCCCTATCACCAGAATCATATGGTTCGTAACCAGGCTCCTTTTTAATTCCCGGATCTAAAATCACGGCAACCTGGACCTCATTTTCGTGGCATCGCTTAACAAAATTTTCTGGATTAGGAAAGTACTTTGGGTGCCAGCTAAAAACCTTAAAATCATCCATGTAATGAATATCCAAATAAATTACATCCAATGGTATATTTCGATGATTGAACTGCTCAATTAATTGAATAACAACGGAATCTGGAAAGTAGCTATATCGACATTGTTGATAGCCAAGTGCCCACTTTGGAGGCAAACTTGCCAATCCTGTAAGATGAATATACTGTTTACAAATCTCTTTGGGTGTACCATAAAAGAAATAATACCTAAAAGGGCCTTGAGGAGCACCAAAAGAAAAATAGCGCTGCTGGGATGCTCCAAAATCAAAAAATGTGTAGGAACTATTATCTAAAAAAATACCGAATGTTTGGGATTCACTAATTCCAATGAAAAATGGTATACTAGCATACAACGGATCACTATTTTCGCCATAGCCAAAATGATCCGAGTTAATCATCTCATAAAATTTTCCCCTCTTATTCAATGGTCCAGTTTTCCCTGCAAGACCAGTGAATCGTAAATTATGGTCCAATGTTTTATGGCACGAAAATCCATTTTTAGTCCACTGGTTACCCAGACCTGGTTCATCCCCACAAATATTATTTCCCAGGAGATCTTTAAATTGAATCAGGCCCTCATTCTTGCAAACACAAATTTGATATTCATTAGTTTTGAGAATAACATAATCGACACATTCTTCATGTAAAACTGAAGTATGGTCAATTGATCTATTATCTATTACTGCATAACTTTTAATTTCAAAATCATCAAGTGAAAGTGCATATTGAATACAGCTCCCACCTGCTTCCAAAATTGAAATTTTAAGATATGCGAATTCAAATTTGAATAGCGTATAATCCCTTAATACTTGAATTTTAATAAATCGACCAGGCCTTAAGAAGAGTTTATTTAAATGCATTTACTTAATGGCTTTCAGAACAAATTATTTAAATTATTGGAGTAAGGCCAGTCTTTGAGCAGATATGTAAAAATACATCCTGGTTTACAGGCTGAACGGAGAGTCTACTGTTTTTAACCAATAACATATCTTCTAAAAATGGATCTTGTTTGATTTCTGAAAGAGTTAATTTGTTTTTTACTGGCTGTATGGGAATCATTTCAACAGCTGTCCATGTGTTGCTGGGGTCACTTGGGTCTGAAAATGGTTCAGAACTAACTTGAGCAAGACCCGCAATACATTTTTCTGTAACTGAATGGTAAATTAATACAAAATCACCAACTTTCATTGCTCTAATATTATTTCTTGCAGCATAATTTCGAACACCATCCCATATAGTTTTCTGATCGCGAACTAAATCATCCCAGCTAAATGTTTCTGGCTCTGATTTTGCCAGCCAAAAAGATTTCATTATTTATTGTGTTTAATGATTTTTTGAAAAAGTACTTTCTCGTTTGATTCAATTTTCATCAAATATACCCCAGGAATTAATGTGAGGGGAATTGGTATTGAAATGCTATTTACTACATCAAATAGACTATAAGAAAATACAGGTAGTCCGCGCCAGTCAAAAAATGAAATTTTCTTAATAAATAAAGGATTATTTAATGCAAGTGTTACAGAATTTTCAAAGGGATTTGGATAAACAGAAAAATCGTTTTCCGATATTTGCTTGATATGCCTGCTGTTTGGAAGTAACTCAATTAAATAACTTGAACTATCTGAAAAGCACGAATTTGATGCGAAATATTTTACCAAATAATTACCTCTTTGAGAAAAGATGTGTGTCGGAGACTCTTCTTCGCTCATATTGCCATCTCCAAAATCCCATTTATGTTGTTTGACATTATTAGACTTATTGATAAATTTAACCGTTAGATCTTGAAGATCGGTTTCAATATTAATTTCTGGTCTGATATTATTAGTAGTAGTGATCATTGCTCTTTTTCCCTGACCAAATTGATAAAAGGAACCTGAAACATTCTCTTTCAAAGCATATTCTCTAACTAAATATTCATAATCTTTAAATGGAGGAGCACAAAAATCACAAAAATAATTAACCTGAATAGGTTGATCTGTGATTTGCTCAAAATGTGATTGGCCGAGTTCTCTACGAAATATATGAAATGATTTTACAACATCTTCAGGAAAATCCCATTGTAATGCGATACAAGAATCTATTTCTTCTATAGTCAGTGAACTTACAGGTGGAATGGGATACATAGTAAGGGTTGGATCACCCATAAGAGCCATATGTGTAAAACGCTGAAAGGTGCCACCATATTCACTGTTAAAATTATTCATTGAAAGTCTAGAAC
>CAYUZA010000121.1:0-2778 GCA_964449535.1 uncultured Saprospiraceae bacterium | reverse complement strand
CCATATGATGAAACATCCAGACAGGCCTTCCCGACCATACATTGGTTAAAGTTGTTCCTGAAGCTAATGCAGATCTAAGAAGATTGTTATTGGTATCCCAATCACCAAAGTAAGAACCAAACAACATGGTGAATATAGTCTGTAGGGAATCCGTGACCATATTTGAAGATGTTGTGATACCACCGACACTAGTATATGAACCAGGACCACATCCATAAGACCAAATGTAGGGCTGTGATAATAATCTCTCCCTGTAAGAACCATATTCTGTATTCTCTTCACCTAATAGATGGACGAAATTTTTTAATCCACTTTGTCCAAATCCCTCTTGAAAAGCTGCAAAATTATTTTGAATTAAGCCACTGTATTGAGTCTGAATTTTTCCGGTTCTGTAAGCAATATTTTTTAGTAAATATTTTGATGTTAAAACATCCTCAGAAACATTAAAAATCGGTAAATCAGAGAAATCAACCCGACCAATTTCTAATTCTAAGCTACTCGGAAATTGATTTTGATCAAATTTGCCATCACCTGGAATATTCCTGTTTTCTACTCGAGCTGCTGTGTTAATGTCTACATCAAAATCCGTCCAAAAACCATCCAAATCGGCATAATAACCATCAGCAGGCCATGCCCCTTGATGATCGGGTACATGTCCATCGGGTGCCATATTGCCACTGTACGGAACTGGAACATTACCGAGAAGGAATAAAGCTCTCATATCCTCCCTATGTCTATTTCTATAACTTATAATTTTATTTTTAACCTGCTGAACTGTTTCATCTGGAGTTAATGTAATTAATCCAACAGCCCATCCATCATTTTCAAGTGTATTGATATATTCCTGGAGGATAAAAAATATATCTGAATATAAAGATTGAGGAGTTACAATTAAAACTCTTCCTTTTTGGGCCAAATTTAAAGCTTCAATGCCTCCCATAATAAAACCGCTTCCTTGCCCTTGGGCTGAGTTTCTAATAATTCTATATTCATATTTATTCCCTTTGATTATTGAAGTGTCTTCATAAGAAATAATATCACCATTTAATATAGCAAGTGTGGTGAATGAAGCTGATGGAAACGTTCGTTTTGACAAAATATAACCAGATGGATTAAATTGATTTTTCCATCGAAGTGTTATTGAAGGTTTTACACTGTCAATATCTAGACTAATAAGAACAGAAGCTATACTATCAGGAGATTGCGCAATAGTTACTGTATATAATGAACTCAATATGTAAACTGATAATAACAATATTCGCATGATCAATTCATTTAAATTTAAAATATTAAATAACTATATAATTAAAGTAAATGAAATCATTGCGACCTGCAAAAAATACCAATTCTCAAAGGTTAATTTGACATGTCAAGCGAACTACAAATTAACTTTAATTATCTAAGAAGTGTAAGATCACCCTTTTCTTGGATCAATTCACCATTTCCAA
Organism: uncultured Saprospiraceae bacterium; assembly: GCA_964449535.1. Lineage (GTDB taxonomy): Bacteria > Bacteroidota > Bacteroidia > Chitinophagales > Saprospiraceae > SLDF01. The sequence goes on along the minus strand of CAYUZA010000121.1, from coordinate 1,330 downwards.
GACGAACTGTAACTTTATAGGCATATACTTCAGGTGGGCATGCGGCACCATTGAATCGACCATCCCAGCCGCTATTGTCATTGCCTTTGTACATAACTTGTCCCCAACGATTATATATTTCCATATTAACAACCTGTACATTACCTTCTACATACACCTGAAAAAGGTCATTAATTTGATCACTATTTGGGGTGAACGCATTTGGTATCCTGTATACTGGAGGTTCAGCTTGAATTATTAAAGAAGATACCACAATGCATCCATCGACTGTGGTAAATTGAACAGATATCTCATTTACTTCTTTACTTAAATTAATACTGACAATAGAATCATTATCATTTAAAACTTGTCCATTATAAGTCCAAGAAAAAACTGTTGTTGCGGGAAGTGAAGGAACACTAATCACAAAAACTTCAATATCTTCACCAACTACATAACGAAATTTGTCAGGGTCCTTACCCAATGTAACCAATGGAAGCGGATGGGACCGTACTCGAACTTGAGTCTCTGCAGGACAACCTTCCACTTCACCCTGTACTCGATAAACTCTGTTGCCTGATGCAGTTGCTATTGGATTTGGACAATCACTACAACTTAATCCAGTAGGTGGTGTCCATTCGATTTTCTCCACTTCATTTAATATTCTCAATTGAACATTTGTACCTGGACAGACAATAGTATCCATTGGAGATACCATGATTTGAGGATCTTTTACAATTATCGTAACTGAATCTTTATGCAAGCAACCTCCATTCCTCGTTGTCCTGATATATGTTCTTTCTCCTGGAGAGGTTTCAATAGTCAAATTGTAAAAAGAAGGATCCGATAGTAAAGTCCCATCCTGAGGTGTCCATTCATGGGTTATATCTGGATATAGGAGGGCATCATACAAGGGAGAGGCAAAAACAACAATTTCTCCAGGACAATAATCTGGTTGTGAAACAATAGTAGTTATCGGCATTGAAGGAATAGAATCTACACGAATGAGAAAGGTATCAATCAACACGCAACCATTTAGTTCATATCTAGCGAAATAAAAATTTGTATAATCTGGTTTTGCAACCACTGTGCGGCCATTTAATGCAGACAAAGCGCCATCATTTGGCCCCCAAGTAAGACCATTTTCTACACCATTAATTGAAGCAGTAATGGCTATGCTATCACCTAAACACAAAAGCACGGGATCAGTTATATTTAATTCCAGTTCGATAGGAATTACTTTCATAGTTAATTCAAAAGAGTCTTTACATATTCCATTTTCACTTTGGTAAACTAATTTATAGGTTGTTGTGTCTTTAGGTGATGCAACTGCATTTGGTATATTAATATT
>CAYUZA010000120.1:0-8272 GCA_964449535.1 uncultured Saprospiraceae bacterium | reverse complement strand
CGGTGCTTCAATAGCTGCAATATCAGATGTTGGATCATTTGCTTTGTAAACTTGCAAATTTGTGCTGCTGAGTTTTACGCCACCCAACGTTGTGGACTTCACAGATACAGATTCCCTTCCGTCTGTGGTGGTAGGTAGTTTCACATCTTCAGATTTAAAGGTGAAATTTTTAGAAGCATCAGCAAGGTTTTCAGCTGAAAATTGAACAGAAATCAAGATGTTGTCCGCTTCCAGAACTCCAAGCCATTTGATAAGTTTACTTGATTCTAGTTGGAATCTCCATGGCTGAATAACATGTCGGCCAGTAATTAACTTTTGGTCCGCAGTTAGGAGTCCTGTGCCTGACCATAGACCTTCCATTTTGTGGGGTATTATTTTTTTGGCCATCAGATCATCTTGTGTAAAAACCTTTGCGGGCATACCTGGTTTTGCGAGTACGATTTCTGTTGCTTTTATGAAGAATATATCTGACTCAGGGAATTCAAATTCTTCAATGGGCTTCTCTATAGGAGTGGACTTAGCTGGGGGCTCTTCATTTTCGCTGCTACCTAGTTTTTCTGAAATTTCTTTTTCGTCAATATTTTTACTTTCCTCCGATTGGAAAGGGAGTATTGATTTCTTTTTAGAAGCTTTACGTTGAATGTTATTTATTTCAGAGTCAATAGTTTGTATACGGTTATTAATTCTCTTTACATCTGATTTTGGTACATTTTTTGTTTCACTCAGTTTTTTTAATTCTTGTTCGAGGCTAATTCTTTCTTGTTCTAATAATTGTATTTGTTGTTGGTATTCTCTTTGTAATCCGGATTGAACGGCTACTTGATATAATGCAAATGAGGCCATGGCTCCAATCAGAACAACCAATACCGCCAAAATAATAATCAATGCTCTTAGGGGCGCAGTTGCTTGTTTAAGAGCGATGTTTATCCTGCCCGTAACTCCAAGCTTGCTGATATTTGATTCTGTTTTGTTAAAGCGTAATTTGGGCCCACCATAGGAAAATTGGATTTCATCACCGTTCCTAAGTTCGTGAACGAAGGTAATTTCAACGCCTTCGATGAGCGTTGGGTTTGTAGCGGCTGGATTCGGATGCAAAAAAACAGAGCCTTTTTCACAAATAATGGAGCATTGGTTTCGACTGACCATAGTATAATTTTCACCATATCTAATGTGGCACTCACTAGATCTGCCGATTTGCACATTTTGGTTTTGTAATTGGATATGACTACCGGTGGCGTAGTTTTCAGCGGGATTGATGAACAATAGCGTATAACTTACAAGGTCTTTCCCCAAAATAATATTAGCCGTATTTCTAGCCGATGTAAAGGCTTTTTCAGGCTGATCCGAAAATCTTTGTGTACTTCTATCCATATGATTATTGACTGATGGGATAAGTAATGGAGTTGCCATTATTATGAAAAATTACTTCTGTTTCATAAATCAGACCAGTTTCATGTTCAGGTTCAACTAGTATTTTACCATCCGCATTAACAAGTCCGATTTTTTTATTTTTTTGGATGAGAGAAAGCTTATCATTGATTTTGATTTGTCTATCCCATTGTTGTTTTTGGGTGAATAAAGTGTAAGCTGCAAACCCGCCTCCAATTGCCAGCATTAGGAATGCGGTAACTGATACTAAAATCCATGTTTTTGGTTTTAATGTTGAAATGTTTTTCTGCTTTTCTTTTTGTCGATATTTCTCTAGAATGTCCTCAACGTTGTGAGTTCCTATGGGTGGGTTTTGTTCTTTTTTATTTGAATCTGGTGTTTGATGGTAAATAGGCGGTAGAGCCATTGTCTCGGGCCAGTCGCTTGTTTGCAGGAATTTTTCACTAGCTTCTACTAATTTTTCGAGCCTAATTCGATCAGGGGGATTTTTTTCAAGAGTTTTTTTAAGAAGATTAAGGAATGGTCGGGAATAATTAGCTGAATCAAAAGGTATAGCTCCATTATTGTTCAATATTTGTCCTAGAGGAGGCCTTTGTTGAATGCCAAAACATAGCTCATAAATACTAGCTCCGAATGAGAATATGTCGCTTTCGGGTGTACCTGTTGCTTCCCCCCTTAATTTTTCTGGCGCTGCATAGGCAAATGTCAGAGAATGCATGGATCGGGTTTGTCTTAGGATAGTATCTCTGATGTCTTGAGAAATACCAAAATCTGTTAGATAAAACCGAATGGTTGAATATTCTTGATTTTCAATGGGATGATTTACTAAAATATTTGCAGGTTTGATGTCGTTATGAACTATTGAATGCTGGTGTAAATAGGATAAGGCCTTACCAATGTGAGCGATAATGAGTGCAATTGTTTTTTCTTCATAAGGTTTGATCATCAAAATTTGTCCATTTGGTTGTCGATCTTGGAGGTCTTGCCACATGCTTTTGTGCATTAATGGTAAGACAAATGCTGGAGCACCTTCTGCTTCTACATAATTTTCTGGAATGATTAGATGGGGATGATTAAGTTTTGTAGCATTTCTGAATTCATCCTGAATCATTTTCTTACTTATTTCATCCAAAAGAAAATGAGGGGCGAATATTTTTAGAGCTTTTTTTTCTCCATTAGGTGCGGACGCTTCCCAAACTTCGGCGGTACTACCTTCTCCTTTTCGGTTAATTAAGGTGTAATCCCCAAAAACTATGTTTTTCTCTAAGTTCATATTCGTTGGTTGGTAAATGTTATTATAAAATCCCCTATTTGAATTTGATCACCCTCATGAAGCTCTATTTTTTGCTCCTCCGACAAATAGCGCCCATTTAATCGGGTTCCATTTAATGATGATTTCCACTCTGACTTTCCATTTAATATTATAGTTTGGCCGTCTTTGACAAACCACTTTTCATTTTCTCTAAGTAGGGTAGCGTGGAATTTAGAGATAGTAGTTGAGGTGCCTAAATTCATATGATTGTGATTATAAAGGTCTTTATTCCTTCCAATTAGGATATGATCTGTTGAAAATTGATTAATATTTATCAAATTGGATTCTAGTGAATTGTCACCAATTTTTAGGATTCGTAAGTGAGGGATGTTTGCAGTATATGTTTTGGCTATTGAAATATGGTCAAGTACATGGATTAATTCTGCAATGGTTTGGAATCTATCTTCTGGTTTGTTTTTTAAACATTTATCTATGATATCAAAAAGTACACGTTGTGCAGGACTTTGAGCGATTTTCTCTTTGCAGGAGAATTGTTTTTTTTGTGTGAGGTATTTTTCAGGATTAGAATGATATAAATTTTCTCCACCAAATGGATCTTCACCCTGAAATAAAAGATTGTAAAGTAATACCCCATAGCTGTAAATATCCATGGTTGGCTTTGTACCCTTAAAGTAGGTTTTTTTATCCAATTGTTCAGGCGCCGAATACATTACAGAGCCAAAAACCTCATTGTTTTCGACATTGCCCAAAAAAGATGTGCGGGTTAGTCTTTGATCAAGAACGGCCGAGATGCCAAAATCTGTAATTTTGCAGATGTTACCTTCTCCAATAAGTACATTTTCAGGTTTTACGTCTCTATGTATAATATGGCGTGTATGCAAGGCCGATATGCCTGCGGCTATTTCATAAGCTATGCGCAATATTTCTGCATCACTTTTTTGGGTGTAAATGGTATCTTGAAGGCTTCCGTAAGGGCAATATTCCATTAAAACATAGGGATTGCCTTGCAGAAGCCCTATGCCCATGTAATGAAGAAGATTAGGATGCCTAACTTTTCCTACAAAATATTCTTGTTGGAATCTGTTTTTGAAATAGGCATATTCAGGGGGGGCAATTTTGTATAGGTTTAAAATTTTTATGGCAGATTGTTGTTGTTGATTTTTATTTGTTATCAAGTATACAGATCCAAAACCGCCTTCCCCTATTTTTTTTTCAACCTCGTATGAATGCCCATTAAGCTCTAGCTCATCTCCATTGTGAAAGAATAGTTTTTCAGGTATATCTAATTCTGTTTGGGTAGCGTAAACAGCCATGATGTACTGTAATTGATCATTTTGAGTAAATCTTACTCACCAAATTATCTAGTATATAGGTTTTGGCCTGAGCATAAAATGTATCTATTTCACGGATGTATTGGTGAAAGACGAAATTTACTGTAATGGCCAACAATAAAGAAATAAGAGTGGTATCAAATGCCGTGTATAAGTAACCCGTTAATGTTTCGAGACCCTCTTCTGTTTTAGCCAAGGCAGCATTTCCTATTGCCGAGGACAATCCTATTAGTGTTCCAATAAAACCTAGAGACATATTGGCGCTTATTCCATATTTTATGTTTTCTAACCCACTTTCACGAATTTCTTTTTTATTATTAATATGGCTTTCCAGTACATGGAGGGTTTCTGAAACAGAGTTTTCATTGTGATATTGTGTACATGCCTTCTTCACGAACTCGTTGATTTCATTATGAACTCCATTTCTTTCTAGATACAAAATGTCCAATTTAATTTTATTCACTTGTTGTGGTGTAATGACTTGACTGTCCTCACTGGGAAGAACTTGAAGCTTAAATCCTTCGAATTGTTTATGAATGTTTTTTCTATAATGCCGAAGCTCTAAAAAACAATACAATGAAATACCAAAACATAAAGATTGAATAATACCCATTGTATTTCCTCCTAGTAGCTCAATTAATCTGAGTACGAGGCCTCCTGCGTCTTTCAAAAAATAAGCAATAAGATTGAGAAAACCCCAATAAACTAAAACGCTAGCTATAGATAAGATTAGTGTTGTTTGTCGATTCATAATTTTGAAGCATTAAAGTCCTGTAAATTTGAAAGTTCCATCTGCCATCAATTCAACGCGTCCTATGGTTCGAAATTCGTTCGAGATATTTAAAATTTTTGAATCCATTTCTCTTTGTGGATTGCCATTTCGCTCTGAATAAATAAATAACGATGTCTCTACTGAATATTCACCTATAGATGATTCTTTGAATTTAGCTTGTATTTCATAAATACCTGGTATTACATTGTCCTTTTGTCTTATGGCCTCCATTGTGGATCTAAGATCTTTTTTGGTGATCATATCCTTAAAAGTATTGGTAACAACACCCGAATCCCAACGCCCAATTTTTGAATTGTTCTTTTTTTGACCGCTTACACATTGGTTATCCTTACATAGTCTTAAATCCACATTGTTTTGTTTGTTTAACCAATGTAGCTCGACGGCAAACTTACATATGAATACGGGTGCGTTAGGAATATTGACAGAAGGTTCAACAGTACTCAGTGGTGACTCATCTAAATTTGTTTTTTCAGAAACTGGTGCATCTGGTGTTTTGGGTTGAGGCTTAACTTCGGGTTCCGGACAAGGTGGGCATTTGATTGGAGGTGGGCAATCTTTTTTACTTGGAAACTGTCCGTAACCGGTTACTACCATTAAAAATGTATCTCCTGTGGACATATTCTGGGTGTAATTTTGGAAGTCTCCAAAAAATTTAGATCTATTGCTGTCTATGCTCATCGGGATAACCTTTTTTGGATCAGGTGGGGCTCCCCCTTTGGGAACTATGATATACAGAAAAATCACAGCACCAAGAGCGCCAAACAATAAGTCCAAAAATGAAAGGCTAAAAAGTTCTGCCTCTTTTCTTTTCATCTATTTGATTGATAGTTGAATTAATAAGTGGTACCACTTAGATTTAATCTGTATTCATATCCAATTTGAAAGCTAAGTGCTGCCATAGTTGTTTTTCCATTAGGAAGTTTAGCTGAATTAGGATTAGTCGGATCAGTTCTAAATCGATAGCTGTTGTTGATTAAATTGCCATAATTTTCATAAACAGCACCGATTTTTAGGTAATTATTTTCTTTCAATCGAAATAGCAGAGCTGGATTGAGTATAAAGCTAAAATAAGATTTTTTGAATCTTGCTGCTTGTGTTGATCCGTAATTAAAGCCGCCCAATCCGTCGGTAACCGATTCAGTATCATTTACTCGTTCGAATGCACCTGTTTGGTTTATGTCAATATCCCAAGATGATTTTCTTTTGAAATTCCCTTCTTTACCAAGCCCTGAATTGAATGCTACACCTCCAGCTAATCGGAATTCGATATTTTCGTTACCAATTCTATACCCAAGCATAAGAGGAATACGCAATAGATTCATCGAGAGTCTATCTTCAATAAAAATAGGGTGAGAGGCTTCTTTTGGTTTTAAATTGTCTGCTAAACTTGTGTTTTGAAGACGGTAATTAGACCATTGTTGCTCAGCGTCTAGTGCTCCGCCCCTGCGAGTAAATTGAGTGCCTGTTAAAAAATAAACATTTCCAAGTCTAAATCCAGCATCAACTCCTACACCAAATCCAAATCTATTTTTAAAACTTGTTTGTGTACTAAATCTTTGAAAATCTATCCACTCATTAGTTAGTTTTTGTTTTGATCCCCCAGTTTCTCCGGAAACTCCTAAAATTATACCAAAAGGGCCATCGTCTTGTGCATCAGCTAATGTTGTCAATCCCATTAATAATAATGCAGTAAAAAATATTCTACTTTTCATGAATTCGTTTTTTTTTGAGATAGGTAATGAATTGTTTTCTAATTGGTAATGAATAAAAGCATAATAAAACCAGTAATAATTGGTTTTTGTAACACTGCAAATCTATTTTATTTCTTTTAAAGTTGCAATTATTGGATAAACTAAAAAAATAAATAAGCCAATATATTGACCTGTACTATAATACAATTAATCTAAAAAATATGCTTTATGCAACAATCTCTATTTTATTTTCGCTGATATTTGGGTTAATGATTTAGTTAAAAGTATGACTGAGGGTTTATATTTATAGTGTATTTAATGGTAACACAATCAAAAGCAATTTAATAATTAATTCATTTTTATTTAGTTAAAATAATTATGCAGATTGCTACATATAATTTATCTAAAAATCTAATGCTGCTCTTATTGCTTTAATTTATTGGTTTACAAATAATTAACCTGAAACAATAAAATGATTTAACTGAATGAAAATGTTTTTATTTTACCCAGCTATTCATGTAAGTTAACAAGTCGAATTATTATTTTTAGAAAATATAAAGTAAAAAGTTGATATATTAAGGCTGATTAATTATTTCTTCTTACCAGAATACCATTAAGAAATTCTAAAATTGGTTCTAAATAGTCATGAATGGATACCTTAAAAGTTGAATTATAAGGTTAATTTAATGTTTAGCCAGCAAATATGTGATCTTATTTATTTTTAACTTATAAAAAGTTATCATATTGTATGACAAATAAAAATATGGAATATAAATAGCTTGTGATATTTATTCATTGCCAATTATACGTAATTAGTATTTGGATACGTCGATATTAAATTAAAAAAAATACCATATAATATATCATAAATCTATAAGGATAAAAAACAAACATGATATAATAAAATTAAAAAAAACATAAAATAATTATTAGTATATTTACTTGTTTTTAGTTTTATCTATTTTAGTTATTTATAGAATGAAAGCCAGTGCTATAAGTTTCTATTAATTTACTCGATTGCCTAAAATAGTAAAAGTTAATTAAACTGAAAAGCTATAAATATATTCAAATTGCACTTGAAAAATAATATTTAGTTTTATTCTTACAAATAGGATAAACAATAATAAAATTAATAAAAAACATGATATGAACAGATTAGTCAGCTTGTCTTTATTTTTATTTTATGGTCTCTCTTTATGTCAAATTGGAAATTCCCAGACCTCGAAAAGCAATGTCGATGTTGGCATTTATGTAGAAGATATTTATGGAATTGATTACCAAAATTCTAATTACAAGATTGTATTTTGGATTTGGGTTAATTCGGATGATGAACTATTTGATTTTACAAAATATCTTGATTTATCTAACTGTGCTGAAATTGAAATTTCTTCTCTATACATTGATTCTTTACCTGATAAAGGACTCTATCATGCAGAGTGCAAAATAAGGGCCACTATACTTAACGAATTTAACGTAGTTAACTACCCATTTGATTTTCAAAAATTGAATTTAAGAATTGAATTGGCAAATTATACTGAGCCAGAGGAATTGAATTTACAATTACATTCAAATTCTAAATTGACACCTGAATTTATTCAAGATTGGACTATTAATAATGCATCGCATTCAATTAGTGTTAAGAATTATGATTCTGATTTTGGAGCTTTATTTTCAGATGGATCGCTTGAATTTTCTGGTATTGATCTTAATATTGAACTCAAAAGGCATTCATGGAATTTGTTTTTTAAATCTTATTTAACCCTTTTTATTTCAGTTATACTCGCTTCTGTTAGTT
>CAYUZA010000119.1:0-8312 GCA_964449535.1 uncultured Saprospiraceae bacterium | reverse complement strand
AAACCAACTGAGCAAAGGACGCAATTCTATATTCCTGATTACCATATTATTTTTAACAGGACGACAAATTTACTACAACGTACGTTAATTAACATATAATTTACCCACACGATAGTAATATTTATATAAATTCGCATTTAAATGTTAAACTAAGTAGTATGATGTCAGTTAAATCAGCTATCACTTTCTTGTTTTTTTTACTATTTCAACAATACGGCGTAGCCCAATTTGGAAATAAGTTCGCTTTAGAATTTGAACCAGGCAAACCCATTGAAATTCAATACGATGAAAAGGAGGGGAATCTATATTTACTATCTCCAGAACAAAAACAAACAGTACTTAAACTATATCCAGCACAACCCTTACAATACCCCGCAGCTCAAAGGCGCGTTGGTATAGTTGACCCACAAACTAACGCTTTATTGTACAGCTACAGCCTCAATTCAGCTGAAAATTATTTAATGGCAAACATGCATCTGCATCAAGATCTGCCAGCGGAAGCCAGATACAGGCCATTGCATATTGTGGAATTGTATGACAATAATGGCGACATTCAGCGCAATGTGTTGGCGCGGGTTCAAATCAACCAATGATAGCAGAATTACGTGATGCATTGAGATCAGAAGCATCATCTGAAAAAGCATCCTTTTTACCCCGATTTTTCAAAACGGGACCCGGAGAATATGGAGAGGGTGATCAGTTTTTAGGCGTAACAGTTCCGAGCCAACGTCGAATCGCTAAACTTTATCAGTCTAAAATTACGCATGAGGAGTGGAACATAATTGCTACTAGCCCTTGGCATGAAGAACGCTTAACTGCATTATTCATCCTCATATTCTGGTACCAAAAAGCTCATTCGACTGATAAGGAGAATATTGTCAACACATTATTAGAGCTTCTACAAAAAGGTTACATCAACAATTGGGACTTGGTAGACAGCAGTGCATATACACTTCTGGGAGATTTTATAGTCCAAAATCCCGAACGAATCACCTTAATCTACAAACTGGCAAATTCGGGTAAACTTTGGAACGAACGTATGGCAATTGTTTCTACATTAGCCCTCATTAAAAAAGGAGATACTGATCCTACAATTCGGCTGGCTACACAATTCATCACACATCGACATGATCTCATACATAAAGCCAGCGGTTGGATGTTGAGAGAGCTTGGCACTAGAAAACCGGCTATTCTGATAGATTTTTTAGATCAACATGCAGGCGTCATGCCAAGAACCATGCTGCGGTACGCTATTGAAAAATTGCCTGAAGAAAGAAGGCAATCGTATTTACAACGTAAAACTATGGCTTAATGGTTCCATTTTTGGGGCAAAACCATTGTTATATCCTAGCCAATAATGGCATTTTGTCATATTAAGGCAACACATATATAAATAATGTGTATTTTCGCAGCAGGTTATAACCTTAATTAAAATGGGACTTTTATGTTGATGCCCCCAAAGCGATATACACTCACTGCGGCTCTCCCTTATGCGAATGGTCCGCTCCATATAGGCCATCTGGCCGGTGCTTATCTTCCTGCAGATATTTATGCCCGTTTTCTCAGATTAATGGGCAAAGATGTAGTCTTGATTTGTGGATCGGACGAGCATGGAGCAGCTATCACGATGAGAGCCAAAAAAGAAGGACTTACACCTAAGGAAATCATCGATAAATATCATCACCAGTTTGAAGATGTGTTCCAGAAAATGGGGATATCATTTGATATTTATCACCGGACTTCCTCACCTCTTCATCATGAAACGGCACAAGCTTTTTTCTCGAAGTTGTTTGAAAAAGGTGAATTCCAGGAAAAAGAAACGGAACAATTTTTCGACGAAACTGCCGGGCAATTTTTAGCGGATCGCTACATCATAGGCACTTGTCCAAAATGTCAACATCCAGAAGCCTATGGTGATCAATGCGAAAAGTGTGGCAGTACATTAAGCCCTGACGAATTGATTGACCCGAAATCAGCCCTAAGCGGAAATACACCCATCAAACGTAAAACCCGCCATTGGTATCTGCCTTTAGATAAACATGAAAAATGGCTCCGTACATGGCTAGAAACAGGCTATGTAGACGGCAAGCAACAACATGAGACAGATACTTGGAAAAACCATGTAACGGGGCAATGTAAATCCTGGCTTGACAATGGTTTACAACCCAGAGCAATGACACGTGACCTGGAATGGGGCGTTGATGTGCCCAAAGAAATTCCCGGAAGCGAAGGCAAAAAACTCTACGTTTGGTTAGATGCTCCCATTGGATATATCTCTGCTACCCGCGAATGGGCTAAACAAAAAGGAAAAAACTGGAAGGATTACTGGCAAAGTAAAGACGCTGGACTCATTCACTTTATAGGAAAAGATAACATCGTATTCCATTGTTTGATTTTCCCGGCCATATTGCGCGCTCATGGCGACTATATTCTACCCATGAATGTTCCCGCCAATCAATTTATGAATCTCGAAGGTAGAAAAATAAGCACATCCAAAGGCTGGGCGGTATGGGTACATGAGTACCTGGAAGATTTTCCTGATATGCAGGATGTGCTTAGGTATGCTATGATCAAAAACATGCCCGAACAAAAAGATAGCGAATTTACCTGGAAAAGCTTCCAAGAGGCGAATGATAATGAACTTGTTGCTAATCTAGCCAATTTCTCGAATCGTGTTTTTGTCCTTATGCACAAGTATTTTAAAGGAAAAGTACCAAAAGTTGATGAAGACACCGAAATAGTGGGTAGCTATGGACCCATGATGCCCTCATTTATCGACGCCGAGCTCATGGAGCTATTTGACAAGGTGTATGAGCTTTGCAATTGCATTTGGGAATATGATTTTAGAGGAGCACAAAATTGGCTAATGCAAATCAGTACTTGGGGCAATCAGATTCTTCAAGCAAATCAACCATGGAAAAACCATGAGGAAAACCCTGAAGCGACCAAGGTTGTTCTAAATCTTTGCGTACAAACACTGGCAGCACTCAGCGTTGCTATGCGGCCATTTATGCCATTTGCGTCGGATCGGTTGAGGGCACAATTGCAGCTACCCGCTATCAAAGACCATAGGGATTTGGTAGAACTTCAAAACAAACTTGCAGGTGGCAAATACTTAGTCAAATCAGGACATGTAATTGGGGAGCCTTTCCACTTATTCTCCCGAATACCAGACGAGAGTATTCAACAACAAATAAGCAGATTACATGCGAGAGATAATGAAATCCAATCTGAATCACCATCAAACTCCAATGGTATGATCACTTTCGATGAATTTAGCAAATGTGACATTCGCACCGCAAAAATTTTGAAAGCCGAAAAAATAGAAAAAGCCGACAAACTCCTCAAGCTGGAAGTAAAAATCGGAGATGAGGTGCGTACCATCGTATCAGGCATAGCCTTATACCATAATCCAGAGGATATTATAGGGCGGGAAGTATGCATATTGGCCAATCTGGAGCCTCGAAAAATCCGTGGGATTGAAAGTAAAGGCATGATACTTATGGCTGAAGATGCGGATGGAAAACTAGCTTTTGTGAGTCCACCCGCTGGATGGTCTGACGGATGCGCTGTTAAATAATTAAGAAATAATTTAAGCTGAATAATAAACTCATGAATAGCAATTCATTGCTTCGCTGGACAATCGCTTTGACTGCTCTGGTGAGTGTAGGGTCTGCTTTATTTATGTGGCTAAAAAATCAACAGCAGTTATTATGGGGGCACTGGCCATTGCTTTTCTTCGGGAGTGCTTGGATCATGATACTTGCGGTGCATTTATTGAGAAGAAAAGAGCGAAGTCTTCACCTACGCTGGTTAGCCCTGGCAATCACCTCAGGGGTATTGTTGAGTGTAGGTTTCCCTCCATTTCCCGGTTTCTTCACTCTTTTTATTGGATTTGTGCCATTATTGTGGCTGGCACATGAAATCAACAATAGTTCAGGATTGAACCGCCCCATCCGAGTGGCTTCATTTTATGCATATGTCTCATTTGTCACCTGGAATTTACTCACCACCTGGTGGGTGACTAATACTGCATTAGCGGCAGGAGCTGTTGCCATATTTGCAAATTCTGCTTTGATGTTGATTCCCTTTGTAGTGTTTTTATACTTTAACAAATATGTGGGGGAGCGAACAGCCTATTGGACATTTGTTGTAAGCTGGATATGCTTTGAATATGGTCATATGCGATGGGAGATCACCTGGCCTTGGCTTACGCTTGGTAATGGGCTAAGCACTTTTGCCTGGATCCCGCAATGGTATAGTTACACTGGAGTCTTAGGGGGAAGCTTATGGATATTAATGGCCAATGTATTCATATTTAAATTGTGGAAAAAGTATAAAGAAGCTGGACTAATTTCCAGAAGGCGAATCATTGGAATCGCTTTATTTTTACTGACACCAATTGGAGTTTCTATATGGATGTACGCTCAATATATTGATTCGGGCGAAAGTAAACAAACGCTAATCATTCAAACTAATTATGAGCCCCACTATGAAAAGTTTACCATACCTGAATCTGAACAAGTAGCCCGATACCTTCAACAGATTCAATCCGGAATGAAAGCAGAGACTGATTTTGTGCTATTACCTGAAACGGTGTTGGACTATGTTGATTTGCAATTGATTCCTCGAAATATGTCCATGGCCTTACTGCTGGAAGGCTTGGAAAAAAATCCGGATGCAACCCTAATTTTAGGTGTTTCAGCCCACGAAGTCTTCGAACAAATGCCCGCTGATAATAGAAATGTACGCATCAGTAATCAGGGAGGAGGTCCAATTTATTGGAGGGCGTACAACTCTGCCATCCAATTGAAAGGAGGTCTTGAAAACGCTGAAATTTACCACAAGTCAAAACTGGTGCCTGGACCTGAAATATTTCCTTATTCAAAATACTTATTTTTCTTCAAACCCATCATCGATCAACTGGATGGCACTATCGAGGGTTTAGGTACCCAGCAGGAAAGAAGCGTTTTTCGCTCAGCCAACGGCGATGTGGCCCCGGTAATCTGCTATGAATCTGTTTTTGGAGAATATGTAACCCAGTATATTCGAAATGGTGCGAAAGCCATCTTCATCATGACTAATGACGGATGGTGGGATAGAACCCCAGGGCATCAGCAGCACCTACTCATAGGTCGGCTTCGAGCCATAGAAAACCGTCGCTCTATTGCCCGTGCAGCCAATACAGGCATATCATGCTTTATCAATCAACGCGGGGATATTATACAGCCCACTAATTATGATGAAGAAAAAACTATCCAAGGAGAAATCCTGCTCAATGATTCAATAACTTTTTATACTACCTGGGGAGATATTATCGGTCGCCTTTGCCTGTTCATTGGCGGATTTCAGATGCTGTACCTGCTTTTCGGCGTAATTAAAAAGCGGCTAAAAATCCTTTAATTCACGGAATCATTTTTATTCCTTTCTCAGATAAAAATGACTTTTATCAACCGAGTTGATGAGCCAAGTCATAGCCAGGCCTCTGATTAGCATGTAATTTCGCTCGAAAGATCGCAGAAAATTCTGGCTAATGCTTGGATTTTTATGTGTTTGCCTCCACCAATAAATCAAGTCGTATGCCTATTTACCATCAAATGGGATTTGTACCGGACAAACGCCATGTAGTCAACCGTCAACCGAATGGTCAGCTTTATCAGGAAGAACTAGTAGGTACTCAAGGGTTCTCCGGCATGTCTTCGCTGGTGTATCACCTGTACCCACCAACCCGGGTCAAGCAAAAGGACAAGCCCTATTCTATAGCTCCAAAACTGGTTCGGGAAGAAAGCCTGGATGCTATGAGTTTTGAAGGGTATCGCTTGAAGCCGGAAGCGGATTACATAAAAAGCCGAAAGGTGCTGTTGGCTAACACTGCCATGCATATAGGCCTGGCTGCACCCATGCAGTCCACTCCCTATTTTTTCAAAAATGCCGATGCAGATGAAATGATATTCGTCCACGAGGGAAAGGGAAAAGTCTACACCATGTTTGGTGAGCTGTCATTTCAATATGGCGATTACATCATCATTCCCAGAGGTACGGTCTACAAAGTCGAATTTGCCACAGAAACAAACAAGTGGCTATTTGTTGAGAGCAAGTCACCCATCTTTACCCCGCGGCGCTACCGCAATGAATTCGGCCAGATGCTCGAGCATTCACCCTTTTGTGAACGAGACATCAAGCGGCCACAACATTTGAAAACCTATGATGAACAGGGAGAATTTGAGATTTTTATCAAGAAAAACAATTCGATATACCCATATCTTTATGCCAATCACCCCTTTGATGTAGTAGGCTGGGATGGTCACTTTTATCCTTACACGTTCTCTATATTCAACTTCGAGCCCATTACCGGACGCATTCACATGCCGCCACCTGTGCATCAGACGTTTGAAAGTCAACACTTTGTGATTTGCTCCTTCGTGCCGCGTCTCTACGACTACCATCCGGATGCCATTCCGGCGCCCTACCACCACAGCAATATCGACAGTGATGAGATACTCTACTATGTGGATGGCGATTTCATGAGCCGCAACAACATCCGCAAGGGTCAGATCACTCTGCATCCGGGCGGCATTCCGCACGGTCCGCATCCCGGAGCCATAGAGCGCAGCATAGGCCAGAAGGAAACGAGGGAACTCGCCGTTATGATCGACCCCTTCATGCCGGTGCAGATCACAGAAGAGGCACTGCAACTAGAGGTAAAAGACTACTACAAGTCCTGGCTAGAGGAGTCCGTTAAGGCATCTCTATCATAATAAACCCTACCAATCACATAAAATAAATTACAAATATGTCAGCCGTCAATTTAACAGAAGTTGAAAATTATAACTACGGAATAGAGAAGATATTTCCGGAAGCAGGTGACTTTTTGCCGATCAATGGCACTGATTATGTGGAGTTGTATGTAGGCAATGCCAAGCAGGCGGACCACTTTTATAAAACAGCTTTTGGCTTTCAGTCACTTGCCTATTGCGGGCTCGAGACCGGCAACCGAGAGTACTGCTCATACGTACTGGAGCAGGGTAAAATTCGCCTGGTGCTGACTACGCCATTCAATCCGGAAAGCGAAATATCAGACCACATCCGACGCCATGGCGATGGAGTGAAAGTAATCGCCCTTTGGGTTGACGATGCCCGAAAATCCTGGGAGGAGACTACCCAGCGCGGGGCTGAGTCCGTCATGGAACCTACTGTATTCAGCGATAAGGATGGCGAAGTCATTAAATCCGGTATCAAGACCTATGGCGACACCATCCATATTTTTGTGGAGCGCAAAAACTATCGCGGGGTATTCTTGCCCGGTTTTGTGCGATGGGAATCGGAGTACCAGCCTTCGCCCATTGGACTGAAATACATAGACCATATGGTGGGCAATGTGGAACTGGGCGAGATGAACCGCTGGTCACGATTTTATGCGGAGGTCATGGGCTTTGCCAATCTGGTGACATTTGACGACAAGGACATTTCCACGCAGTACACGGCGCTCATGAGCAAGGTGATGACCAATGGAAATGGTCGCATCAAGTTTCCCATCAATGAACCGGCTCAAGGCCTCAAAAAATCCCAAATTGAAGAGTACCTGGACTTCTATGGCGGTCCGGGCTGCCAGCACATCGCTGTAGCAACGGATGATATCGTACACACCATCACGGAAATGCGTCAGCGCGGCGTGGAATTCCTGTATGTACCAGGCAGCTATTACGATACGGTGCCCAATCGTGTCGGAGAGATTGCTGAATACCTACAAAAGCTAAAATCCTTGGGCATCATGGTCGACAGCGATGAAGACGGCTATCTGCTGCAGATATTCACCCGGCCGGTGGAGGATCGCCCTACCCTATTCTTTGAAATCATTCAGCGCAAGGGAGCTAAGTCCTTTGGCAAGGGCAATTTTCAGGCACTGTTCGAAAGCATAGAAGCGGAGCAGGCCCTTAGAGGCACGTTGTAAATATGATGCTAACAACTCATTATATACCGCGCACATTTTTGTTAAAGCCAGGCTACGATGGTAGTCTGGCTTTTGATTTTTGAACACTAGTCTTTAAAAATGTATACCAATGATATAATCGCCCCTGATATATTCAGCGTAAAGGTTATGATTGTCATAATTGGAAATTCAGCATAAGTATATGCAGCGGAATACATCGGCAACGCAATAAGACCAAGAGCTAACGAACCTACTGTATGCCATTTAGACTTATGGGTCCACCATGCGTAAATAGCCCAAGCGATGGAACCAATCATCAGAATAGCTACTAGAATAATAGCAACGGTAACAATTAGGATAGCTAATTCTGCACCGCAGCCGT
>CAYUZA010000118.1:4676-8320 GCA_964449535.1 uncultured Saprospiraceae bacterium | reverse complement strand
CCAATGTGGGAAAATCCACCCTTTTCAATCGACTTATTGCCTCCAAGCAATCCATTATAGACAATACCCCTGGCGTTACCCGTGACCGTAATTATGGTATCTGTGAATGGAATGGAAAGTCTTTTACCGTAATAGACACAGGGGGATATGTATCAGGTTCTGATGATGTATTCGAATCCGCCATCCGCAACCAGGTGTTGCTTGCTATGGAGGAAGCGCAGGCCATTTTATTCATGGTAGACGCGCATACTGGTATTACCAATTCAGATGAAGCAGTTGCGGATATGCTGCGCAAAAGCAAAAAACCTGTTTTTCTGGTGGTGAACAAGGTTGATTCAACTGCCAGAGCCTCAGATGCCGCAGAATTTTGGGCGCTGGGTTTTGACAATCTATACGAAATTGCTTCCATCAGTGGTAGTGGAACCGGTGACCTGCTCGATGCGGTTACAGAAAAGTTGCCCGACTCCGAAGAAGTACTACCCGAGCTACCCAAATTTGCTATTGTAGGCCAGCCCAATGCGGGGAAATCATCCCTGACCAATGCCCTGCTAGGAGAAGATCGGACTATAGTAACAGAGATAGCCGGCACTACTCGAGATGCTACACACAGTGTGTACAACAAATTCGGCATGGAATTTATCCTGATCGACACGGCCGGCATACGCAAAAAAAGTCGGGTACACGAAGATTTAGAGTTTTATAGCGTGCTCCGAGCGATACGCGCCATAGAAGAAGCAGATGTGAGCATTATTTTGATCGATGCCGTAGCTGGAGTGGAAGCCCAGGACCTTAATATATTTCGTCTGGCGCAAAAGCGGCACAAAGGCATCGTGATCCTGATCAATAAATGGGATCTTATTCATAAAGAAACCAATACGGCACGCGATTATGAAGCCGAAGTAAGACGTAGATTAGCACCTTTTTCGGATGTTCCAATTCTATTCATATCCACCATAGAAAAGCAGCGGATATTCAAAGCGGTGGAAGTAGCTATGGATGTCTATCGACGTCGTACCCAAAAAATTCGCACCTCAGATCTCAATGAATTTTTGCAAGAGGCCATTGCAAAAACCAGCCCACCTGCTTACCGTGGAAAGCAAATTAAGATCAAGTATATGACCCAGCTTCCCTTATACTACCCGGCTTTTGTGTTCTTTTGCAACCACCCGGATCATATATCGGCATCGTACAAGCAGTATTTGGAAAACCAACTCAGACAGCGATTTGATTTTAGTGGAGTGCCTATTAGCTTGTTTTTCAGGGACAAATAAAACAACTCAGGTATGCGTCATGAACATCCCTTTGGAGGTCTAAAACTTATTGAACCGGTAGTCTATAAAGATACACGAGGTTATTTTGTAGAGACTTGGAATGCTGTACACCCACGTTGGGCAGAAACCAGCCCAATCTATGTCCAAGACAATGAGAGCTGTTCTGCAAAAGGTGTACTTCGAGGACTTCATTATCAATGTGCACCACATGCTCAGGCTAAGCTCGTCCGCGTTATCCAAGGAGCTGCTTTTGATGTAGCAGTGGATATAAGACCGGGGTCTGCCACTTTCGGCCATTGGTATGGTATACAATTAAGCGGAGAAAACAAATGGCAGCTATACATTCCAGAGGGTTTTGCGCATGGATTTTCAGCCCTTGCTCCAACAACCTTGCTTGCCTATAAATGCAGTAGTCCGTATCACGCAGCTGCTGAAGGTAGCATACACCCATTAGATCCACAGTTGAATATAGATTGGTATATAGCGGAAGAAAACGTGCTATTGTCAGACAAGGATGCGCAAGCTCCTTTCTTAGGCCAACATAAACCCTTTAGCACATGACAAAAGAGAAACGAATAATCGTTCTCGGAAAAACAGGACAAATAGCCACTGCCCTGCAAGAAGCCATGCCTAGCTATGGGTTTCATGCCCAATTTTTTGGCCGGGATGAAGTAGATTTTCTAGATCCATCCAGTCTGCAAAGATTGGAAAAAGAAGATTTTGATATATTGATCAATGCAGTAGCGTATACTGCGGTAGACAAGGCTGAGGAGGATGCCTCTTCTGCGTGGCAAGTCAACGCACATTTTGTAGGTGAGGTGGCTCAATTATGTCGACGCAAAAACGCTCTTTTGGTGCACTACAGCACCGATTATGTGTATGATCCGGAACATGAACATTCTATTTCAGAGAAAGAACCCTGCCATCCGCGTGGCAATTATGCACGAAGCAAGTGGGATGGTGAAGAAAACATCCGAGCCTCCGGATGTCGATATCTCATATTGCGAACTTCTTGGGTTTTTGCCCCATGGGGACAAAATTTTGTAAAGACCATCAGCCACTTAGCTCATACACGAGATCACCTGCGCATAGTAGCTGATCAAACGGGTAGTCCGAGTTATGCGCCTGATATAGCCCATGCTACCTTGCAGGTATTAACAAAAATAAACCTTGAAGACAAAATTCCGCAGGAAACGTACAACCTGAGCAACACTGGCTATACTACATGGTATGCATTTGCTGAAGCAATAATAAAAGATATGCCTAAAAAGCCAACCTTGGAACCCATTACCTATGCTGAATACGGACAAAAAACACCCAGGCCAGCTAATAGTCGACTGGATGGAAGTCACATTCAGGAAGTATATGGCATACAGCTGCGCCCTTGGCAGCAAGCTTTAGATGAATGTCTGCACCGTATACATCGATGATTTAAATTAAGAAAAACCTAGCTATGATACTCTCTGATACCCAAATTCAAGAAAGCATAACCCGCGGAGAAATTGTTGTCGAGCCCTTTCGGCCAGAATGTTTGGGCACCAACTCCTACGATGTGCACCTCGGAAAATACCTTGCAGTATACGTAGACCACGAATTGGATGCGCGCAAGCACAACCTAATAAAGTATATAGAAATAGGTCCGGAAGGCTTTGTGTTGCAACCCGGGACTTTGTACTTAGGCGTCACCGAAGAGTACACTGAAACCCATAATGCGGTTCCTTTTTTGGAGGGCAAATCGTCTGTCGGCAGGCTAGGGATTGACATCCATGCAACTGCAGGCAAAGGCGATGTTGGATTTTGTAATACCTGGACTTTGGAAATTTCCTGTGTGCAACCTGTACGAGTATATGCCGGTATGCCAATTGGCCAGCTCATTTACTTTAAAGTTGATGGCGATATCCAAAATTACTATCACCGCAAAACCAATGCCAAGTACAATGTACGCACCGACAAACCTGTGGAGTCTATGATGTGGAAGAATATATTTTAAGGGCGGATTGGGCATAAGGCATAAAATGCGTCTCAGCATTTCATCATGATCAAATCGTTTCACCGATTCATCATTCCTAATTCATATTTCCGCCTTCCTAATTCATAATTCATCATTCCGCATTCCGAATTCATATTTCCGCCTTCCTAAATCATAATTCCGAATTGATAAATGCCATTCGAATGGCCGAATTCAATTCGGCCCTACATATCGCTTTTATCAAATCATTCCACCTTCCGCATTCCTAAATCAACATTCATAATTCCGCCTTCCGCCCTCCATGAATTCCGCCTTCCGCATTCATCATTCCGCCTTCCTAAATCCGCATAAATCATACATAATTCATCGTAACTAAATCAGCAAAAATAATTCAAAAATAAGCA
>CAYUZA010000118.1:0-4666 GCA_964449535.1 uncultured Saprospiraceae bacterium | reverse complement strand
ATTACTGCCCTTGCCTATAACTGAATTCCGCCTTCCGCATTCAAACTTTCAACCATCTAAAAATGCAGCACTCATAATTTCTTGTTCGGCTCTGGAAATACCAATTTCATTGGCTGTATTTCTCCATTGTTTTACAGCAAAATAGACTTCCCCAATGATTTTATTCATCTCTTCGAGATTTAGTCTAAAATATGATCCAACACTTTTAGCAAGTTCTATGTCCAAATCATCGTTATCCAAATCAATATTTAACGATAAGCAATTTTTATCTACCGATGGATTGATATCATAAGCTGGAGACAGCAACCAACCTTTGTCACAAAGTATAAATCCATGATTTCGCAAATGATCGTCGGTATTTGAAGTCAAAATATTGAAAACAATCCTTTTCCATAATTGAGCTAAATCTTGCTTAACATTTGCTCCATATTGCTGAATTACTTCTACAATATCTAGATAGCTTCCGGATGTATTTCGTAGTATTTCTTCATTATTTCCTGTAAGGGTCATGGCTGAAGCAAAGTGTATGCGTTCATTTTGCTGTCTGTCAAATCTTTTGGTAAAAAATGTATGGTGTTTACCAAGCACCTTACTGATTTTTGATTCAGACATAATAATTCCTGCATTTATTGCTAACTTATAGGCTAGATATTCCCAAGCTGCTTTATCAACTGTATCGTCTTTTGAAGGAAATTTAGCTATCCATAGCCGTTTATGCTCATCTAGTATATTGGCTTTTGGTCTAGCTCCACCTAATGATGAGCCTGGAGCAACTAATTGGGCTAACCATTGTTGCACATTATCATTATCTTCATCACGCTCTATGATGTTTACAGCATGTTGCAGTTGCCCTACTGAAGCCCAAGGTGGTGTAGGAAAATTTTCTGAATTATCTAAAAAATCACCATTGGGGTCTAGTTTAAAACGCAGAGCACCCATTCTGCTCTCGTCATACACCCCTAATAAAAAATCTATATCGTATAATTTTTTTGGTAATTTGTTTTCTTTTTTATCTATATGTTGTGCTCTTCTTTTGAGTAAAGTTCGTCCCCAAGTATCAGGCATGCTATCGAGAAAAATTCCAAAATTCTCTTTTAAAGATGGAAATTGTGGTCCAGAAAAATATCGAATATCCGGATCTAATAAAAATGATTGATTCGATTTTAACCAATCTTTATCATACTCAAAACCAAAGGATTTTCGGCCTTTACCTTGATGGGCTGATAAAACACCAATAAGCTTAGGTTCGGGCATCCCTAACCAATGTGCATATACAAATATATCAGTTTTATGAGCTGCCATTAATTTTAAAATTAAAGGAGTTTAATGTCTTGAAGTTTGCGTCCTAACTCATCGTCAGCTGCTAATTTCAAAAAATCATTTTGTAAGCCAAGAGTTTTTAAGACATTAAAATAGGCTCCCATCGCTACTTTAGGACTTCCTTTTTCTATTTCATATAATGTGGACCGAGCAATATCTGCTCTTTCAGCTACCTGAATAGAAGTTAAGCTTCTACGTTTACGAGCTAATTTTATGTTTTCCCCCAATGATTCTAAAATTGAACTGTATTTGGGAGATACTATTTGCTTTTTACTACTCATCTGTTTGATATTATATACAAATGTAGCTTTTTTGATTATAATAACGAACATATTGGTTTAAATTCATTCTATGTTTTAAGCTTTTTACTTAAAATAAACGCCATGAATGCACAAATAATTTTTATCAATTATGAGTTATGAGCTATGAATGATAATCTATTAAGTATGAATGACGAATGGTTAATTTTTCCATTTTTAATTTTTCATCATATTATACCCCCCTAAATCAAATGGCACGCAACGGGGCGCATTTCATAACGATCAAATCGTTTCACCGATTCCGCCTTCCTAAATCCGCATTCCTAATTCATATTTCCGCCTTCCGCATTCATCATTCCGCCTTCCTAAATCCGCATTCCTAATTCATAATTCATCATTCCGCATTCCTAAATCCGCATTCCTAATTCATAATTCATCATTCCGCATTCCTAATTCATAAATCCGCCTTCCGCATTCATCATTCCGCCTTCCGCATTCATCATTCCGCCTTCCGCATTCATCAGACTTTCATAGTCTGCTGTATTAATTCCAAGGTATAATCTGACATAAAATGGGTAATATTCAGTACTCCATCCTTGTAAGAAAGATTTTTTAAGGAATACCGGATACGAAGATTTGGCTGGTATTTTCGATGAAACTCACTTAAACTTCTGCTTTTTATATTTTCATCGCTTTTTACTTCAATAGGTATGATTTCATTTTGGTATTGAATAACAAAATCCACTTCTGCGGCATTTCCGGAAGACCAATACCGTGGCATGACCTCAAATTGTGTAACCAAACTTTGAAGTATATAATTCTCAAGCATGGCACCTTTGAATTCTGTAAATAATCGACTACCTTCTATGTATGCCATGGGAGATAACTTTGCCATTTTTCGCATAATCCCTACATCCAGTGCATATAATTTGAAAGCATTATCATCATCATAAGCCGAAAGCGGAATGCCTGGTTTTGTTAATAATTTGACTTGATGGAGCAATCCTGAACGTACCAGCCATTGGATGGCATCTTTATATTCTCTTGCCCTTGCGCCTGTTCGCACCAGTCGATAGACAAATTTTTTATTTTCGCGAGCCAGTTGCGCAGGCAGGGAATTGAACACCTGGCCAATCTTCGCAACATCGCTCATAACAGGAAGTTTCGCAAAGTCACCCTGATAGGATAAAATCAAGTTTTGTAAAATACGATCGCAAGCTTCAAATGAATTTTCCTGCTTAAATACATTCAGGACAGCAGGCATACCACCAGTAACCAGGTATCGTTTAAATTGATCAAGCGAGTCATTGTAAAAATAATCGGGTAGTGGTTCTATGCTGTTTAATTGATTAAGGTAAACAGACAATGTATCATTCCAATAGGGCAAAATCTCCCTGAAAGTGAAGGGATGCAGGGTTAAAAATAAAACCTTACCCACAGGAAAGGAAGTACCCGAGTTTAAAGTCAACCCCAAAAGAGAACCGGCACATACAATGGGAATCTCTGGTCGTTTTTCTGCAAAATATTTGAGCGTATTCAATGCTTCGGGGCATTCCTGTATCTCATCTAATATAAGCAGTGAATTTTTATCAAAGGTTATGCCACTAATGAGGGATAGAGAATGAAGTATTCGATTGACATCTTTATTGGTTTTGAAAAAATTATTGAGTTCCGGACGTTCGTCAAAATTAAAATATGCAAACTTGTCAAAATGGTTTTGACCAAACCACTTCATCAGGTAAGTTTTTCCCACTTGCCTGGCTCCTTGAATGATCAAAGGCAAGCGATGGGGTGCTTTTTTCCAATTGTCAAGTGCATGTTGTAAAACTCTTTCCATTTTTAAGTATAATAAATGTGAATTTTATCACAAAAAAAATACTTATTTTTGTCAAAGTGGTAAGTGAAAAGTATTTCCACTTTCAAACTTTAAACTTTATACTGTGTTAATCCTTAATGCAACGAACAGAGCGGCCGTACGCCCGATTGAGGGAGAACATAATGGCATTGCTGCTACTGAAGTAGAGGTAGCGAGAATCGGTACTGCTAACCGTACTACTCCAATAGTTGCCGTAGGTACCGACATAGTAGAGCGAACCATTACTGCCGTCGCGGCTGCCCGCCGTGGGCAATTTAAGCGGAGAAGCAAAAGCACCTGCTCCATCGTAGCTGCTCCAACTTGTTCGTTCTGCGTCTAATTCTGTTTCTGTTGGTAACCAATATCAAGTTGTTCAAGGGTTGTTCACACCAATTACCCAATAACATAATCTGATTTACTCTAGCTTAATTTGAAATTACCATTTTCATCGATGGTTGTTTAGGAAATGGGATAGGTTTTTAGACCACTAAAACCTTCAAGTTGGATGGGTTGGTTGGGCAACTAAGATAGGTTCCCTGTAATGGTTTGGAAAACACCCCAAATTGGAGACAATATCGCAATTAGGAGATAAATTGCTGTTTTCATTTTTTTATAATTAGCGGTGTTGCGTTTATTATTCATTAAAGATGTGAGTTAAATAGTTGATTTAACAGCTCTACCAGCTCTTTTTTAACGATTTCATATTTCGGAAGCTGGTTTTTGGGGATTTGGTGCACTAAACTATTATTCCAGGCTGCTTTCAGCGCTTTGTCATTTTCATTATTTATAAGTTGTTCCACGCCCTTAAACTCAATTCCCTTGTATTCCATTTTTACGAAAAAGGCTTCTTTTACTTTTGTCCAATTAATATCATTTAAATGTTTGGCCAAATACCAAATATCATAGAAATCTCTTGGGGCTGTGTAGGAACGCTGAATAAGTGCGCGTAATTTTTCTGAAAGCACCTCTTGAATGGTATAGCACGGAATCTCAAATGGATAATGCGAGAGCTGATCAGAATAAGGATGATGCACTTGTCTCGTTTCTAATGGAAAGACCATGCACTCGTAAAGAATGATTTCTATTTTGATCCTTGTAGTCCACCTCTCTGGAGGTGGTGGCGCCTGATTTCTTGGATGGTCAGCTCCCCAAAATTTTATTACTGCCTGATATCCGGTTAATTTCTGATTGTGTTTGAGGGCATTCAATTCCTGAATGTATAAAGGGAGTT
>CAYUZA010000117.1:0-8458 GCA_964449535.1 uncultured Saprospiraceae bacterium | reverse complement strand
TAATATTCCGGCAGATTGAAGGATCATAGTTTATATCACTCATAGTGCCTTCCCACACTCGATCAAAGTTTAACCCAATAAGATTACCGTGGGCATCAATAGCCGGACTACCACTGTTCCCACCTGTAGTATGGTTTGAGCCAAGGAAACATACAGGTACATCACCCGTTTTATCTGCATACATTCCAAAATTTTTCAATTTAGATAAATCCATCAAACGTTTTGGCAAGTCAAATTCGTAATCTCCTGGTACATATTTTTCTACCACTCCAGAGAGATAGGTTATTGGCTGATAAGTAACTCCATCTCTGGGTTTATACCCTTCTACTTTTCCATATGTTACTCGCATGGTGCTATTTGCATCTGGATAAAATCGCTTTTGTGCAAAAACTACCATTTGTGCCTCCATATATCTTTTTTGTAATTGGTTAATTTGTCCCTGATAGTTAGAAGCAGGTTTTGCAATATTTTCATTATAAAAAGCAGCTAACTGCCTTATGGAAACTAAAAAAGGATCATTTTGCAGGGTATTGTGAAGCAATTTCATATCCTGCAAGTTTAAGATTTCGGTGCATTTACTTACATCAGAAAGAAATGATTGACTAAACATTTCAGTAATAAATACTTCGCCGCCTTCTGGGGATTGCGTATAGGATTGATAAAAATTAGGATCAATAAATTCTTGTGGTACCTGGTCAATCAAATATCTCAATACAGTAGACAAAAGTTTGTTTTCTGTGGCTGCATCTGTCTTTGAATAATTTGAAATAATATTTTCTTTAATGTCAGATACCCGCTTTTTGAATGCATCTTCACCATTTTTTTCATACAATGTTATAAGCCCATTCAATATCATTGCCAGCCTTATATGTTCAGAATTTCGGCCTAATACTTCATCATAAATATCCCGGGCATGAGCATATGGTCTTAAGTTTTCATATTGTTTCTCCATTTCAGGTAATATGTCACTATATATTTTCCTCCATTTTTTATTTTTCTGAACGGATGCCATGAACTCAGCTTCATACCGCTTCTTTTTTTCAACAGCTCCTACCCTATCTAATCCGAGGTTTTCGCCTATCCATTTTTTGTATGCATTAGCAATTGAGGCATATTTACTTGCATAATTAATTTTTGACTGAGCATCGTTGCGCATTGTGGCATCCATTATACCCAGCACTTCTTTTCGAATGGCAATCCTTGCTGGATTAATGACTTCCATAGCCAATTCTACACCATCGGATGGTTGATAAAGATTGGTACGTCCAGGAAAACCAAATACCATGGTAAAATCTCCAGGTGTCACACCATCCATACTGACAGGCAAAAAATGACGAGGTGTGTAGGGTATATTATCCGGTGAATAGGCTGCTGGTTCATTATTTTTATTGGCATATACCCGAAAAAGTGCGAAATCACCTGTGTGCCGAGGCCATTCCCAGTTATCCGTATCTGCTCCAAACTTTCCTATCGATGAGGGAGGTGTTCCTACTAACCTCACATCTTTAAAAGTAGCTGTTACAAACATAAAATACTGATTTCCATGAAAAAAAGGTCTTATGAAAACATCTTCAAAAGGTTTCTTTTGGGCAGTTTTCTTCAAAAGCTCAAGATTTTGATTTATGATGGTTTCTTTTTCTTGCTCTGTAGACTTTTTTTGTATACCCTTAAAGACTTTTTCAGTCACATCTTCTATTCTTACTATGAAGGTTACACTAAGGTCTGGATTTGGAAGTTCATCCTTATTTGTAAGTGCCCAAAAACCATTTTCAAGATAATTATTTTCTAAGGTAGAGTGCCTTTGTATTTGGCCATAACCGCAGTGATGATTTGTTAGAAGTAATCCTTTATCGGATATAATCTCACCTGTACAACCGCCACCAAAATGAACTATAGCATCTTTTAATGAACCTTTATTCACTGAATAAATATCTTCAGCTGAAATTTTCATTCCCATCTTTTTCATTTCCGCCTCATTAAGGCTTTTAAGAAAAATAGGAAGCCACATTCCTTCACCTGCAGTCAGGATATACTGGTGACTTATAAAAATGATTACGAAAAGGATATGGACAATTTTCGTCATTTGCAGTTTTGATTTTGTAGGCTAATAATTAAATTGAAATATGTTGCAAAATAAGAACCTTTCACCTAATAGCCAACTCTGAATAGTACCTTTGTAACTGGGATACTATATGAGCCATATGTCCAAATTTATGCCATTTTTATTCAAGAATGGTAAAAGTTGTCCTTCGATTAATTTGGTGTTCCTCCTCAGAACAAGCTTCACAGCTACATGAATTTAATGGTTTAGTTTCTCCAAAACCTACAGCTTGTAGTCGTTCTGGGTTAATACCTTTTTCAACCAAATACGCCATTGCAGATTCTGCCCTTTTTTGACTTAAAATTTGATTGTACTCTGCTGTACCACGACAATCTGTATGTGAACCCAGGGAAATACGAATATTGGGTGTAATCTGTAATAATTGCACCAGTAAGTCTAGTGTCGGTCGGGCATCTGGTCTGATTTCCCAACGATCGTAATCATAATATATATTTTCTAAAATGATTTCTTTGTTAATAAATATCTTTTCCAACAAAACCCTTCCTTCTAATAAAGTATCATTTTGGCGATTAGTTAAAGAATCCGGTACTTCAATGTCGAAAACACCACTCAGATAACCTTCTTTTAAACCAACTACTTTATATCTCCCAGACTCTTTTATACCAAAAATTATTTTTCCAAAAGCATTTGAAGGTGCGTCATATTGTAATGTTCCGTTCTTAAAAAACTGAACCCTTGTCGATCCCATAGGTTTTCGAAAACGAACGCCAGAATTAGGATCATCTAATATTATAAATTCCTTTTCTTGGGTAGTTATTTCTAATAACACTTTTGCTCTGGCATTCAATGAATCTATATCAGTAAGTTTTTTGTCAGGGACTTGTGCAAATTTCTTTTCAAATCGATAAATGTCATCTGCTCCCTCTCCTCCCTTCCGATTTGAGACAATATAGCCTGCTAAATCAATAGTTGGCGTGGATTTAAAAAAAGTGTCTACAACATAATTAAAATCATCAAATCCGGAATTTATGGGCGCTTTTAAGTTTTGAGGAGTCGACCATTTTCCATCAATCAAAAATGATTTATAAGTATCTAATCCGCCCATACCCCCAATTCTATCTGATGCAAAATAAAGGGTATCATGATGCATATGAGGACTAATTTCATCAGACTGTGAGTTTATGGGTAATCCAAGTGATATGGGTTCCTGCCATAAACCTTGAAAAAATTCTGATACATACAAATCATAACCACCGACTCCTCCAGGAACATCACATGCGAAGATGAGTAAACGTCCGTCTGATGAGAAGGCTGGAGTTCTATAATTTACGTTCTCAAGCAAAAAAGGTGCAGGTTCTGGATCTGACCAGATGCCATTGGTTAATTGGGTTAACATTAATTGACAATAGTCGTCGCTTTTTCCATTGCTACCACACCGAATGAATGCAGCCAAAGTTTGATCAGCATTCATACAAACTGATGCATTGTTGAAGTTGGAAGAAAAGATCCCACCAAATGTTGAAGCATCAGACCCATTACTTTGACTTAAAAAAATATTAGAAAATTTATTTCCAGTCATTTTATATATTTTACCAGCAGAACCCGAAGGTCTATCAGAAGTAAATAACAATGTATTAGCCGTAAGGGGAAAAGGCGCGTAGTCAAAGTATTCGGAATTGAAGGGCAATTTCATTAGAGTATACTCACTATACTCGGACTCACTTTTCCAGATATTTGCATTACGTGCAGATTGTATTTCAGCTGCATATAATCTGTCGTTTTGTTGCTCTTTTCCGGCTTTAGTAAAGAAAGTTTGAGCTTCCGTATACTTTTCACTCTGGACTAACATTCTTGCTCTCCAAAGGGTGGCGTCAACACCATATCCAAAATTATCAGCCTGTTCAAACCATTTTTCACTTAATTCAGGCTGACGTAAAAGCCGGAATGCATGAGCTAATTCAAAAGCAATAGACGCTTTTTCAGAAGAAACTTTTGTTTTATCAAACTCCTTTTGGAATAATGCTACAGCTTCTGCGTACTGTTTTAATTCCATTGCTGTACGACCATCTCTTACTTTCTGTGAAGTATTGCAGCTTATTAAAAAAATAATAGACACGAAGGATATAAGAAATATGTTTCTTAACCTACAAAGAGTAATATGATATTTGAATTGCATAAGTATTGGCAAGTATTATTATCCTTATCAGTCTGAATTTTCAAAAGATTACTCAGCAAATCATGACTTAGATAAGAACTGATAAAGTAACGTTACCTAGTAAAATTAAGTTCTTAATTATACTAAGATCTTATTTATAAATGATTTATGAATATAGAATCGATTAGGCTTAGGAGTGTAAAAATATAGAATTAAACTACTTAATTAATACTTGTTCACAAGGTATTCGAGAAAAAAAACTAATATAAATGTAGTTTACACTCGAAAAATGAAAGTCATAGCAACTTTACTTCAAATGTAAATAAAAATGGGACCCAAGGAGCAAAATCCTTTAGAGTCCCATTAGTACCCGGAGCGGGACTTGAACCCGCACGCCCTCAACAGGCACAGGATTTTAAGTCCTGCGTGTCTACCATTCCACCATCCGGGCAGAATCCCGATACAATAAAGCCCTCTTTCTCGAGGGCCCAATGTAGAGCGGAAGACGAGATTCGAACTCGCGACCCCGACCTTGGCAAGGTCGTGCTCTACCAGCTGAGCTACTTCCGCTTTTAGCGTTGCAAAGATATATTTACCAATCATTATTGCACAACAATTCAACTAAAAAAAATCTGTTTTTTTGGTATTTATTGCTCATGGCTTTTCATTTTTTTTAATTAGTCTTTGATATTCTGATGTTTAATTAATGGATTTGTCCCGATTGTTTTTTCAACTTGATTTTAATATATTGCCTATTCTTTTTCCAAGTTGGATATTTTACTATCTTGCTTCTCGTAGTAAAAAAGTGCTTAAGGGTATGAATAAAACTTCAGTTTTGATTATTGGTGCAGGTCTAAGTGGATTGGCAGCCGCCCGACAACTTAACATTGCCGGAATAGATTTTGTCATTCTAGAATCTAGTTCAAAACCTGGTGGACGAATAAAAACAGACAATTATGATGGCTTTCTTCTGGATCACGGTTTTCAAGTGTATTTAGATGCATACACAGAGGGCAAACGCACATTTAATTATGACAAATTAAAATTGAATGCTTTTGATGCTGGAGCCCTACTTCTTCTTCCAGGTGGTAAAATATCTAGATTTTATGACCCAATTAAACATCCAAAAAAGCTTTTTTCCATATTTAGCTCTACATTCGGTTCATGGGAAGATAAACTAAATCTTTTCTCGTTGAGAACCAGATTACTTAATCAGCGCAATTCATACCTATTTGAAAAGAATGACTACCCTACTGCTAAAGTAATGGATAGGTATGGATTTAGTCAAACCATGAAAAATCATTTTTTGACACCTTTTTACAGGGGTATTTTTTTAGAAAAAGATCTGGAGACCAGTAGACGAATGTTCGATTTTCTTTTTAAAATGTTTTCTAAAGGTAGAGCCACACTTCCAGAGAATGGTATGGAATCCCTCATAGCACAACTTGTAGATTCGCTTCCTGAAAATTCTATTTTATTTGGAAAAACAGTTTCAACCATTGAAAAAAACAAAGTAATTACTGATGATGGAAGCAGTTATTTTGCTGACCATATCATATTGGCTTCGGCTCTTGATAAACTTTCACCACTTCACACCCAATCTCCTACTTTACCTAATAATAACAATTGGCGGGGATGTACGACCGTTTACTTCAAATCAAGAATCCCACCATTTAAGGACAAATTAATTGCTCTAAATACACTTGAGCAGCCATTAGTAAACAATTTAGCTGTTCTTACAAATATCAATCCTTCATATGCCCCAGATGGTCAATGTTTAATTTCAGCAACCATAATAGGTATTGACAATAGAGAAGATTCTTTATTAGCGGATGCCATTCAACATGAAATGAGAAGTTGGTTTGGAAATACAGTTGTTGACTGGGAATTGTTAAAAGTATATCGAATAACCAATGCACTACCCAATATAACCCATGTTTCGTATGATATTGATCCCAATAAAATATTAGTACAAGAAAATATATATCTGTGTGGTGATCATATGCTGCAAGGATCTATTCAGGGTGCTTTGAGGTCAGGTCGTCAGGCAGTTGAACTCCTATTACAGCAAGTATATGAATTAAAATGACTTATGGCTGAGAATTATAAAATGAAATTAAGTTATTGGTTATTTTATGGTATTCACCTTATCATGGTATTTTTTGCATTTACAGGCCCATTTCTGATTAATGGGCTTTTGATGGTCATTATTTATTTGATCATTAGTTTTCAATTTTTTATTTTCAAAGGTTGTCTTTTCAATAAAACCCATGGTCTTACAAATCCCAACGCAACATTTTATTCAGATCTACTTTGGAAATTAGGTATTTCGCATTCTGATCTATGGATTACTAAGTTTGTGCGGAGGTTTTTATATCCTTTATTGGCATTACTGACACTATTTTGGCAATATGTGTTGGAGCATGAACCTTTGTGGTTCTAAAATTAAAAAAAGTCGGAATAACCCTTTGGTTTTCCGACTTTGTATAAAAAGCGAGAAAAAAACTGTGTGCAAAAAGGTTATCTTTTTCTAGGAATATTGAAGCCCATAGTAATTCCTATACGATGTGAATTGTTAGATCCAGGGAT
The DNA here is from genome assembly GCA_964449535.1 of uncultured Saprospiraceae bacterium. Classification (GTDB taxonomy): domain Bacteria; phylum Bacteroidota; class Bacteroidia; order Chitinophagales; family Saprospiraceae; genus SLDF01. Next base: position 1,652 of record CAYUZA010000117.1, on the reverse strand, counting down.
AAAATAAAGGTTTAAAGGAAAATTTAATCTGCCTGATTTAAATGTTTTTCCTGCAGCGAATACGATACCTGTTGATATACCTGGTTTGTAACGAACATTTTCTCCTGTAAGCGCAGCATCTTTAAATTTACTCAATGCAGCATTATATCCCATTGCAAATTCGAATCCGTTTTTATTATTACGAACGCCTAAAAGCAAATTTAAAGATGGGATAATGGTATTGTGTTCAAACCCACTTAGTATGGGCAAAAATTCTACTAAAGCATGCGTATGACCTGAGGAAATAAATACTTTTTCAAATTGATATCCCAAGTGGCTCATTAATGGATAGCTATTTAATCCTCCTTGTTCTTTGGGCGCTTTCATGACCTCACCAAATTCACCCATCATATAACCAACTCCAAATCTAGGTCCACTTAAGTTTGCTTCTTCTTTGTTTTGTAGTTCTATATTGTCATAGAAGCTTTTATCTAATGTTAGTCTTTGGTATCGGTCAACATCATAAGGAATCTGCAACATTTTTTTGAGGGTTAGTTCCATCATGGTTGTTATTTGGTCTTCTACATCATTGAATGATTCAGTTCCCATCTTAATCCAACTCTTGGTTTTGACATCAAATATCTTTATTGTAACAATAATATTTCGATTAATTTTGGTAACACTACCTGTCACAATTTTTTCTACGCTAAAAACATCGCCGATACCTTGAAGACAATAAAGTGAATAGCAGGAATCCAACGTAATATTATTTTTTTTAAGTATGTATTCCTGATCGTAGGCATCAGCAACATTGTACACATTTAATTTCATTAATTCTCGGCGCAAAATTTCACCGGCCATTCTTGGTTCATAAGAAAGTCCTATTACATCGACATTGACCACTGCAAATTTGTCATTACTATACAATCCTTGCGCCTTAGCTACTTGGATCATCCATAATAAAGAAATCACAGAAACGAATTGAATAAAATTTTTCATAATTTGGTGTTTTTATTGATGCAAAGTTCTGGCGATTCTACACCTTGTTTTAGGCAAAACAGACCAATATCACATATTTTATTTGCTAATATGAAGGTAATTTAAGACATCATTAAAGGTATTTTAGATGGGTACTATTAATCATAGATGTTAAGATCAATAAGATTTAAACTTAAAGTAATGAAAAAGGGGGAGCAATTGCCCCCCCTTTGATAATTGTCTCTATGAATTGAAAAATCAAAATCCCATACCTCCAAACATTTTTTCAAATTCTTCTTCAGTTACTTCCTTATAGCCTTTAGGCTCAGAGAAAGTGTCTTTTCCAATAGTATTACTAATTTTCTTGGTTTCATATTTCATTTTAAAACCTTGTGCGGAAATAGTCATTTCTAGCGGTGCACCTTTTATTGCACTTGTATTAAGTTGACTGGATACACTACCTGGAAGTATAATATCCTCAGTATAAAATATTTCTATCACGGCACCTTGTGATTCATCTGATTTTGGGATCATTTTAGCATATTTGCATAAATAACCATGAATATTCTTAGTTTTAGAATCATCATATTGGATATCCATTATGTCTTCAACGTTTTCATCTTTTTTGAATGTCGATTTTATAACTAATTTTTGACCCATCATATCCATATAGGTACGATTTTCATTCTGAGATA
>CAYUZA010000116.1:0-8534 GCA_964449535.1 uncultured Saprospiraceae bacterium | reverse complement strand
TGTTACGCAGTATAGAACAAACGTATAATGCGTTGCCGCTGGAAACCCAAGGTTTTTAAAACGACCAGTTGTATAGCTTGGCAGGTGGATTTGGTGGATTTATAGCTGGTAGTAATGTGTTTACACTGATTGCAGGTATAAGACTGGGTTATACCTTTACAGATATGATGAATAAGTCTGCCGTAGAAAACCTTCCTATGGCTCCGCCAGCACCTTATGCCAGCTTTGATAAATATGCCGCTATTAGTCCATTTTTTGCTCAGTTCACCTTAGAGTTGAGTTTTGGTATCGGTGGTGTTGCCATGGCACAGTGCGGTCGTAGAAATTATTTATTTGGATCTCGTTACCGTTAAATTTTACTTTTAAATCATCAAACATGTATACCGCACTAAAACATACCCACTCTTCTCTTGCCTATTTGTTTTTAGGATTAATGTTGATAACTCTTTTTGTAATTTTATTTCGGTACACTCAAAAGAAATCTTTCACTGAAGGGGTGCGTAAGCTTTCTTTGTTTACCTTAATTGCTACTCATTTACAGCTCGTTTTAGGGTTATTGCTTTATTTTGGTTTTTCTCCCATAGGTTTTGCCAATTTGAGCGGAGAAGCCATGAAAGATAGTTATAGTCGATTAATGGCTTTGGAGCATCCTTTGATGATGATTGTAGGTGTGGTATTAATTACGATTGGTTACAGCAGGGCCAAACGAGCAATTGAACCGGGGAAAAAGTACAGAACTTTATTAATCTTTTATGCTTTGGGATTGTTGTTGATACTATCCCGAATACCTTGGCAAATCTGGCCCTCAAGTATGTAAAAATTTGGTGGGTCTGCAAGTGTGGGATAACATTGGTATAATTACTTATGGCTCATTGTAATGTTTAATTAAATCCACATTTTGGACTCTTTATCACAAATTGTACTGGGAGCAGCAGTAGGAGAAGTCGTATTAGGCAAAAAAATAGGCAACAGAGCTGTTTTATGGGGAGCTATTGCGGGCACTATACCCGATTTAGATGTAATCGCAGGACCCTTATTATCAGAAATTGATGGATTGGCATTTCATCGAGGTCCTACACATTCCTTGCTCTTTTGTGTTTTGGGTGCTTTTTTATTTGGGTTTCTGGCGCATAAATTTTTTGATAATAAGTGGTACAACGCTTTATGGGTCAAATGGTTACATGTTGTATGGCTCGCTACCGCGCTATTAACTCCAGGGATATCTTTTTTATACCAATCGCCAGGTACGGTATCGGGTATCTTTATCCTATTTACTTTGGTTGGCCTTTATTTTTTGATACGCTATCTGTATCGGAAACATGTGTCAGCCAATTATCTGTTGCCATCCGTATCTTATTCTGATTGGGTATGGTTATTTTTTGCAGGTTTTTTGACGCATATTGTATTGGATTGTTTTACCACCTATGGGACCCAATGTCTTTGGCCATTTTTAGATACCCGAGTTGCTTGGAATACGATCAGCGTAGTAGATCCATTATATACCCTTCCATTTTTAATTTGTGTAATTATTGCGATGCGATTTTCGCGTTCAGATGCGCGCAGAAGGTGGTTTAATTTTGCGGGTCTTTTAATTAGTTCTTCTTATTTAGTTTGGACAGTTTTTGCTAAACACAAGGTAGAAACAAGTTTCAAAAGATCTTTAAGTGAACAATCCATTACGTATGGTCGTTTGCACAGCACCCCTACCATTTTTAATAACTTACTTTGGTACGGACTTGTAGAAACAGATAGTGGATATTATTATACGTATTATTCTTTGCTAGATAATCCTACAACGCCTTTGGTTTGGAATTTTGTCCACAGATGTTATGACGCACGCTTAAGCATTAAGCAAGTACCGATTTTAAAAACCTTGTCCTGGTTTTCGGATAATTACTATGTTATGGATCGAGATTCAGAGGGTGATTTTATATGGAGAGATCTTCGTTTTGGCAATATGGATTTTATGGGACGTCGGTCAGATATTTCCAACTTTATATTTTATTTTAAAGTGTCAAAAACAGATAAAGGTAACTGGGACATTGAACAGCGAAGGCCCGAGATGGTGAATTTTAAAGGAATTTTTATGGACTTATGGACGCGGATGCAGGGCAAGTAGCTAATTGCTATGCATATTTTTTTCAAAATCAACGGCCCTCTCCAAGTCTTTAATCATAACTGAGCGAGCATTAGAGCTCAAAGGCAGAAGAGGAATGCGTAATTCATCCGTACACAACCCCATGTAGTGTAGCACAAATTTTATTCCGGATGGATTGCCTTCTGTAAAAATCCACTTATACATCTTTAATAAAGGTGTATTATAATGGCGAGCTTTTTCATAGTCGCCTTGTAAGGCAGCTTTAACCATATTCGAAAAGGTCCTTGGGAAAGCATTGGCAATCACTGAAATGACTCCATTGCCTCCACAGGCTAGCAGTGGTAGAGTGGTGAGATCATCACCGGACAGTAGTAGAAAAGAAGGATCTACACCTGCTCTGATACATGCACCCTGATACATATCTCCACTGGCCTCTTTGATGCCTATTATTTTCTCTGAATCATTTGATAGTCTAATGATGGTTTCTGCCTCCACATTGGAAGCGGTGCGACTAGGCACATTGTAAACGATAATGGGAAGGGGCGAAGCTTCTGAAAGCACCATATAATGCTGATATATGCCTTCTTGGGTGGGTTTTATGTAATTGGGACTGCTTGACAAGAGCGCATCTATTCCACTCAAGTCATAATCGGCCATTCGCTCTTTAATTCGCTCTGTGTAGGAACCTCCAAATAATCCAAAAACAATGGGTACCCTTCCTGCTACTTTTTGTACAGTATATTGCTTTACAGACAAACATTCTTCCATGGTTTGGGTAACTGCCTCTCCGGTTGTGCCCAAGCATACTACATAATCTACACCACCCTCAATTACGTGGTCTATAACCTTGCCCAACGCTTCAAAATCAATAGCTCCGTGTTTGAAGGGAGTAATCAGGGCTACACCTGTGCCGGTAAGATTAGGCAGCTGGATCATGAGGCCTGGAATGATTTTATAAGTTGAACTATATCGTGCAAAAATCGCTTAAAATCTCCATTTGTAGGCATTTCATACAAAATATTGTATACTTCGCTATATGCCTTAAAAGTTCCTATGCGTGTAGGTGCCTGAATATGGGAGGCCAATGATTCTATTTCATGCGCATTAATGGGATTATACACTATCAGAAGGTCATTGTTTTTTCCATTAAGTGATTTGTGGTCCGCATTGTGTTTTAAACCTTTCAACCAGGTAAAGTTTTTTTTGGTAAAAACATGCACTCCTTCCCATGGTTCTTTTAATTCAGGGGTGTAGAGCACGTAGGCAAGCTCTGTAAAATGTTTTTTTAAAAAATGGATGCCTGCTTCCATCTCGCGCAACCGCGCAGGATCAACGTATGCCAATAAACAAACCTTTCGACCGGTATTTTCATGAATATTCAGACGATTCTCCGGTTTGTTTTTTGCATGATAGTTTTTTATAATATGATTTCGTATGAATGCGTCCTTGATATTCATGGTTATCAATGTGATAGTTTAGGATTTGGAGGATTCGAAATTGCCCATTTTGCGGTACTTTTCGATACGAAGTTTTATTCTTCTATCTGGGGAAAGCTTCATCAACTCGGGCAATTGACTTTTGATGTGCGCTTTCAACGTTTTTGCCATCCCTTCCGGGTCTATATGAGCTGCTCCCTGAGGTTCTTGTACGATTCCATCTATCAATCCCATATCTTTCATGTGGGAGGCAGTAAGCTTAAGGGCCTCGGCGGCTTGTTCTTTGAAGTCCCAGCTATGCCAGAGGATCGAGGAACAAGACTCTGGTGATATCACGGAATACCAGGTATTTTCAAGCATAAATACTCTGTCGCCTAAGCCAATTCCTATGGCGCCACCTGATGCACCTTCTCCGATTACGTAACAAAGTATAGGCACCCTCAATTGGGCCATTTCAAATAAATTGCGGGCTATTGCCTCTGCCTGGCCTCTTTCTTCCGCTTCAATGCCTGGAAATGCACCTGGAGTATCGATAAGGGTGATTACCGGAAGCTTGAATCGCTCAGCTAATTTCATCAATCTCAGCGCTTTGCGGTATCCTTCAGGATTGGCCATACCAAAATTGCGGTACTGTCGCATTTTGGTATTAATTCCTTTTTGGTGGCCTATAATTACCACATTGATATCATCTATAGTTGCCAAGCCACCTACGATGGCTTTATCATCCTTAAAATAGCGGTCTCCGTGTAATTCGACAAATTTTTTGGTAATTTGCTCTATGTAATAAAGCGTATAAGGACGCTCTGGGTGTCTGGATAATTGCACCCGCTGCCATCCGGTAAGATTTGAGTAAATTTCTTTTCGCTTCGCTTTAATCTTCGACTCCAGCTCTTTCATCATTTTTGTCGTGTCAATATCCCCTCTGGAGCTCAGGTCGTTCATCTGGTCAAGCTGCTGTTGAAGCAGTTCCAACGGTTTTTCAAATTCAAGAAATACCATGATCTGACTGGATTTTTACGGTAACAGATTGAAAATAAGCGTCAAAGCAGCGGTGATAGCATATAATTACGCTTATTTCTTTACAAATGTAAGCCGTCTTTTGCTCATGACCAATGGATTTGATGTATTTTATGGAAAAAATGCAAAGGTTGAGCCAATAGCTGTAACACACTAATTCGGAACCATACCTAATCGAGAGACTTATTGGCTCTAGAGGCCATTTCTACGAGTTCTTTGTATTCTTCGGGTGTAAGACCATCCATGCAATATCTTATTGGGTTTACAGGTTTGCCTTCCTTGATCACTTCATAATGAAGGTGTGGTGCTGTAGATGTGCCGGTACTGCCTATGGCCCCTATGGTTTGGCCTTTTATGACCATATCGCCTTCTTTCACGTCAACTTTGGACATGTGGGCGTAAAGTGTCTGAAATTTGTAGCCATGGTCTATAATGACATGCAAACCATATCCTGTACTTTCTCTTTTGACAGCTACCACTTTGCCATCACCTGTGGCGCGAATGGGGGTACCCGCGGGAGCGGTAAAATCTATTCCTGTATGGAATCGCGCAATTTTATATACCGGGTGTATACGCATTCCAAATCCGCTCATAAGGGGAATGGTTTTGTCACGTATATTGCCACCAGTCACGGGCTTAATTGAGGGAATAGATGCCCAATACCGCTCACGGTTTTCAGCCATTTCCAGCAAAGATTCCAAGGAGCTCTTTTGGAGTTTTATTTGTGCATCCAGCTTGTTTGTTTTTTCTATAGTAGTTTTGAGGAGTTTGCCTGAGTTCTTGTACAAAGTTATATTTTCTAACTTATTAGCTCCACCAGTACCGGCATTCCATACGTCTTCATCCATGGGCTCATTACCAAATATGATCCTATGCACTTCTTCATCTTTGCGGTGCAAATCTTCCAAAGAAGATGCCATCACATTTAGTTGCTCATTTACAGCGCTGAATTGATATTCAAGCTGTTCCAATTCACGCATGAGCATTTTTTCCTTTGGCGAAGGAAAAAATTTGTATACTATGATAAATAAAAGAAAAGCGCCCACCAGCACAGATGAGACATACCCAAATCCAGATAATAACTTTTTGCCCAGTGGCCTGGTAAAAGTTTCGTAACTTAATGTATGTGGATTGAATACAAATTTCTGTTTTCCCATATCTTTAGCAATCGCATTGATATCAAAATTGACGCTGTAAAACGTCGCATTCAACAAATATAGTATACTTTTTGGCAAATTCTGCAGTCTTAAGCATTTTTTAACAGCTTGTTATGTATCTGTTTCATTTGTATTATTGATAAATATAATATGTTCTTTTCTGTTTTTATCGCGTGAATCAGCTTAAAGCATTAATTTTGCAACCGTATATATTTTATAAAATTTGTTTCGCATGACCTCCATTGAAATCAGGCAAAAGTTTCTTTCTTTTTTTGAGCAGCAAAAGCACAAAATAGTGCCTTCTGCGCCCATGGTCAACAAGAATGATCCCACCTTGATGTTTACCAACGCCGGTATGAATCAGTTCAAGGATTATTTTTTGGGCAATCAAACTTCCCCTTCACCTAGGATAGCCGATACGCAAAAGTGTCTTCGTGTGAGTGGTAAGCACAACGATTTGGAAGAAGTAGGACTGGATGGATATCACCATACCATGTTTGAAATGCTTGGCAACTGGAGCTTTGGCGATTATTTTAAGGAAGAGGCCATTGCATGGGCCTGGCAATTACTAACAGCTGAATATGGTATCGATAAGGATAGGTTGTATGTAAGTGTATTTGCAGGCGATTCACAGGATGGTTTGCCTGAAGACACTGAAGCGGCAGCGCTTTGGTCCAAATGGATTTCCCCAGATCGCATTCTTCGCTTCTCCAAGAAAGATAACTTTTGGGAAATGGGCGACACTGGTCCTTGTGGACCATGTTCTGAAATTCACGTAGACCTTCGTTCTGACCAGGAACGTGCTCGAACAGATGGTAAGGAACTGGTCAACAATGATCATCCAGATGTAATCGAAATATGGAACCTGGTCTTTATTGAATTTAATCGAAAGGCGGATGGTTCCCTTGAGTCCCTTCCCCAAAAACATATTGATACCGGGATGGGATTTGAGCGTCTGGTACGCGTTATCCAAGGTGCTGCTTCAAATTATGAGACGGACGTTTTTATGCCGTATATCCAAGCCATGGAAACACTCACGCGCAAAGTTTATCAGGGTTCTTATGATGCTCAGGCTAAGATCGATATTGCGTTCCGCGTGGTAGCCGATCACCTTCGTGCAGTTAGTTTTGCCATCGCAGATGGCCAGTTGCCTTCCAATACTGGTGCTGGATATGTCATTCGCCGAATATTGCGTAGAGCCATAAGGTACTATTATACTTTTTTAGAAAGCCATGAACCATTGATGCACCATTTGGTGCCTGTAATGGCCAAGCAATTTGGCGATATCTTTCCGGAATTAAAAGCGCAAGCCGATTTGGTAGCTTCAGTCATTCGTGAGGAAGAACGTTCTTTTCTTCGTACGCTGGACGCGGGATTGAAAAGGCTAGCTCGCTTGCAACCTGAACATGGTGTGCTTAAAGGCGAAGATGTGTTTGAATTGTATGACACGTACGGTTTTCCTATGGATCTGACTCGGCTTATCGCTTCAGAAAACGGACATACGGTAGACGAATTAGGGTTTCAAGAGGCGCTTAGCAGACAAAAAGATCGCTCTCGTACTGATGCGCGTAAAGCCTTCGGAGACTGGCATGTGTTGTCTGATCAACAGGGGGTTGCCTTCGTAGGATATGATTATGATATGCTGGATGATGTGCGGATTGTTAAATATCGGACTGTAGAACAGAAGGGAAAAGAACATTATCAATTGGTACTGGATAAAACGCCATTTTACGCAGAGGGAGGGGGTCAGGTTGGTGATGTGGGTATTCTTACTTCCGCTGATGGGACTTATGCCGTATTGCAAACCTATCGCGAAAATGACCTGATAGTGCATGAGGTGGATAGATTGCCTGAAGATCCACAATTGGTATTCACGGCCACCATAGATGCAAATCGTCGCAGGAGGGTAGAATCCAACCACTCTGCTACGCATTTGCTGCATGCGGCGTTGCGGCAGGTTTTGGGTTCTCACGTGCAACAAAAAGGTTCATTAGTCCATCCCGACTATTTGCGTTTTGACTTTTCTCATTTTCAAAAAGTGACTGATTCTGAAATAGTGCAAATAGAGCAGCTTGTCAATGCCCAAATCAGGCATAACATACCACGAGGAGAGCACAGAGATATATCAATGGATGAGGCTAAAAATGCGGGAGCAATGATGCTTTTTGGCGAGAAATATGGGGATAAGGTACGTATGATATCGTTCGATCCGGCTTATTCTACAGAATTATGCGGTGGTTGTCATGTTCCTAGAACGGGAAATATTGGCTTTTTCAAAATTGTGACCGAATCTGCCGTTGCGGCTGGTATACGCCGAATTGAAGCGCTCACGGGCCAAGCAGCTGAAGAATTTATGCGCGACAGACATCAGGAACTAAAAGAAATCCAGGAGATGTTAAAAGCCCCCGTAGCATTGCGCAAAGCTGTAAGTGACCTTCAGGAAGAACTAAGACAACTGCGGAAGGAAAATGAACGCATGCAGTTGCAGCAATTAGCCGGTATGCGTCAGGATATTTGGAATAGCAGATTGACTATCGGTGATACATGGCTTATCATTAGAGAATTAAAAGGGGTGGACTCTAAAAATCTGAAAAATATGGCCTATGAATTAGCCGGGCATGGTGGTAGTCATGCTATAGTACTTGGTTCCGCTGAAGGTGAAAAACCTGGATTGGCTATTTTGTTGTCTGATGATTTGGTAAAAGCGGGTCTACATGCGGGAAATTTGATTAGAGAGGCAGCTACGCACATCAAAGGGGGTGGGGGAGGACAAGCTTTCTTTGCCACTGCTGGTGGATCGGATGCCTCAGGTATGGCAGCTGCATT
>CAYUZA010000115.1:0-8555 GCA_964449535.1 uncultured Saprospiraceae bacterium | reverse complement strand
AATGCAAAACTCAATCTTTTTAAACGTTATTTTCCCGATCTACAAATTTCTTCACGAGGTACAAATCTGAAGATTTCAGGAGAGAAAAAGGAGGCCCAGCATGCCAAATCCAGATTTGAAATGATGGTTCGTCTACTGAAAGAACACAAAGAGTTGTCCTATCAAATGGTAGAAGATCTTCTAGCTGGCAATAATCCTTTTGAGTCACGGATTCCAGAAAGCCAAAATGATAATACCGCCATCTTGCATGGTAGGGAGGGAAAAGTAATTCGGGCCAAAACCAAAAACCAGAAAAAACTCGTTGAAGCGTCTTCCAACAATGATATTGTTTTTGCTATAGGACCCGCAGGAACTGGAAAGACCTATACCGCCGTCGCATTAGCCGTCCGCGCGCTCAAAAATAAGTTGGTTAAAAAAATAATATTAACCAGACCTGCTGTAGAAGCGGGCGAAAGTCTTGGGTTTTTGCCTGGTGATTTAAAGGAAAAAATTGACCCTTATCTTCGCCCTTTGTATGATGCCTTGGACGACATGATTCCAGCAGAAAAGTTGCAGTTTCTCATGACAACGCGTGTCATAGAGGTAGCTCCATTGGCATTTATGAGGGGTCGTACATTGGACAACTCATTTATCATATTGGATGAGGCTCAGAATGCTACCACCCTACAAATAAAAATGTTTCTTACACGTCTTGGTCCGAGTGCAAAATGTATAGTTACCGGCGATTTGACTCAGATTGATTTGCCTTTTAGTCAAAAATCTGGACTCTCAAGGGCATTGGATATTTTGGGCAATTTAGATGGAATCCAAGTGGTGCGCTTGTCAGAGGAGGACGTAGTGCGCCATCGTCTCGTTAAAGAAATTATTAAAGCTTATGATCGATCTGACGACGCTGAAAGAAAACGAAAAGTGGAATCGGATATTCAAAGAGAAGAAGCTGAAAAATCTAAAAACAAAGCTGCGGAGTCATGACTGCTGAAGTAACATATTTGGGTCATTTGCGCACCCGGGCCACTCATTTGGCATCTTCAAGCACTATGATTACAGATGCGCCCATAGACAACCATGGTAGGGGAGAGGCTTTCTCACCTACTGATACAGTATGCGCAGCATTAGCTAGTTGTATGCTCACTATTATGGGCATATTTGCTGAGGGAAGGCAATGGGATATAACGGGTACCCGTGTTAGTGTGACCAAAATAATGAATGCCCAGCCGCGTAAGATTTCCCGTATCGAATTAATTATTACTGTCCCTGACTTTGGAGGAAATGATGAGGACAAACGACATCTGGAAAAAGCAGCTAAAACCTGTCCCGTTGCCTTAAGTCTCCATCCGGATATTGAACAGCATTTGGTTTTTAACTGGCTATGATATTTTTACATGTCGATTCGGTAGTTGATCATGCTGCCATTGTTCTTCCCGCTTCGAAAAGTCTGAGCAACCGCGCATTAATCACGGGTGCATTGGGGTTATTTATCGATCGTTTGTGCGGTTTATCTGAGGCAGAAGACACTAAAATGCTTAAGGCTGCTTTGATTGATTTGAAAAATGAACAAGTGTTTACCGGAGCGGGTGGAACTACCTTTCGATTTTTTCTTGCCCTTAAGTCAATTCTAGGAAACAAGGGGCTGGTTTTCGGAACACCTTCTTTTAATCGTAGGCCAGTCCACACTTTAGTGGAGGCATTGCGCGCCCTTGGAGCAGATATTGAATATACAGTAATTGAGGGTTTCCCTCCCTTGTTCGTTAAGTCATTTGCTCAAAAAAAAACACCCGCGTCCATCCAGATAGATGCTTCGATTAGTAGTCAGTTTATTTCTGCCTTAATGCTGGTTGGCCCTTATTTAAATGGAGGTTTGGAACTAGAATTAATTGGAAAACCTGTCTCTACTCCTTATGTACAGATGACTGCAGATCTTATGGCGCATTTTGGTATTACATGCCAGCTACACGAACAATTTATTCGGGTTCCCGAAGGTGTGTACACTCCCAAAGATTATGTGGTAGAGGCCGATTGGTCAGCTGTCGCATTTTGGGTGGAATGGTTAGCACTTCGCAAAAAAGGAATAATTAAAATTTCAGGGCTTCAAACCAATAGTTGGCAGGGAGACAGTAGAATTTTTCATCTAGCTCCATTTTTTGGTGTTTATACCGCTTGGGATAATGAAGAATTGGTATTAAGTGCCAGCCCTGTAAAAAGGTTGCCTATGGTTTTTGATCTTTCAGGTGAACCCGATTTGGCACCTTCTTTAATTGTATGTTCTGCTGCATTAGATTTACAGGATACTTATGTGGGACTACAAACTTTGAGGGTCAAAGAAAGCAATAGGATAGAGGCTTTGCAAAATGAATTGGCAAAAGTAGGAGTCATAATTAAGGCCGATCAGGACAGCCTTCAGATTGTAAAAGGTATTGACACTAAATTGGCACGAGATATGAAAATAGTATTTGACACCTATGACGATCACAGGATAGCAATGTCCCTAGCACCATTAGTACTTTTTTGGGATATCGCTATCCAAGATCCAGAAGTTGTGGCCAAATCTTATCCAGAATATTGGTCTACTCTGAGTACTTTAGGGGTTAAAATCACATCAAACACCCCTTAACCAATTACATTGACACTCAAGTGAACGTCATTCCATCCAGCTAACTTTTTGATCTAAAGGAGTTCGATTTGCGGGTATTGTCTCTGTGGGTATTTGGGAATATCCAAGATAAAATAAACCCAGACACCGCTCGTTTGAAGATAGGGGAATAAAAGAACCAATCCGCGTTATCGCAGAGGGGCTGCTCCAATAGGTGCCCAAACCCGCTGCACTGGCGCTCAGCCACAGATTTTGTGCTGCACAGGACACCGCAGCGATTTCTTCCCATTCCGGCAGACCGCTAGGTTCGTTGCGCTGCATTATAATGACAATCACAGCTTTAGAAAGTTTGGGTTTTTCCAAAAATTTTTCTAACCCGATTTCAGAAACCGGGCCAGTTTGATTGGCTCTATAATCAGCCTCCATCCACGCAGTGAGTTTGTCTTTTGCACCTTGTTTTATAACGACAAACCTCCACGGCTCAGTTTTTTTATGGGTGGGTGCCATGGTCGCGTTTTCAAGAATAGCTGTTATTAATTCATTATCAACCTCTCTTTGTGGGTCAAAGTTTTTGGGATATATTGCTCTTCGTGTTCGAATAATATCGCTTAAAAAAGAAAATTTGGATTCCATGGTTAAAATTTAAGGTGTCTTACGGTTAAGGCATTATTGATTAATTGTTGCAAAGATTCCACGCCCAATTTGAGGTGAAGGTTGAGGTAATTTTTTGTTACCTGTATATCCTTTTCCTCAGTTTTAACGCCTTCTGGAACCATAGGTACATCTGATACTAGTAATAAGGCACCTGCCGGTATTTTGTTCACAAATGCAACGGTAAAAATGGTTGCTGTTTCCATGTCAATAGCCATGCAGCGAATGGACCTTAGATAATTTTTAAAATTTTCATCATGTTCCCATACACGCCTATTGGTCGTAAATACGGTGCCGGTCCAATAGTCCAGATCATTGTCTCTTATTGTGGTTGAAATTGCTTTTTGTAAAGCAAATGCTGGCAGAGCGGGCACTTCTGAAGGGAGATAGTCATTGGATGCCCCCTCGCCTCGGATTCCGGCTATTGGCAGGATAAAATCACCAACAGCAGTTTTATCGGTTCGAAGTCCGCCACATTTTCCTAAAAAAAGGACAGCTTTTGGACTAATGGCAGACAACAAGTCCATAACAGTTGCAGCATTGGCACTTCCCATGCCAAAATTGATGATGGTAATACCATGCGCAGTAGCAGATCGCATGGGTCGGCCTTCTCCTTCAACCGGCACTCCGTAGGAATCTGCAAAAATCTGAACGTAGTTGTTAAAATTTACTAAAAGTATGTATTTTCCAAACGTATGCAGTTCTTTGCCCGTATATCTAGGCAACCAGTTTTTAACAATTTCAATTTTGCTTTCCATAAAACATCGTTTTTTATAAGTTTGATTAAAATGACAGTTTAATTACAATTATTAATATCAAAAAGTATTACAATTTATCGTAACTTTGCGTAATTAATATTATTTTATTGAAGTCCATAGTTTAAATTAAGTAACATGTTGAGTAAAATTGAAGAGAATTACCTAAAAGCAATCTATAAGGTAATTGAAAAACACGGCACTCCTGCGAGTACCAATCATGTCGCTAGAGAGCTCGAGACCAGCGCTGCATCTGTAACGGATATGATGAAGCGCCTCGATGACAAGGGCTACGTAGCTTACGAGCGCTACCGCGGTGTGAATCTTTCTGATTTGGGTTATAAACATGCCCGCGGAATCATTCGTCGCCATCGTCTTTGGGAGGTTTTTTTGTATGACAAGCTCAAATATACGAGCAAAGATGCGTTGAAGGCCCTGTTGAAGCAACTTAACTACATTAAATCAGACGATATCACCGATCGTCTTGATGAGTTCCTTAATTATCCGAAATTTAACTACGAAGGTCTTGCTATTCCAGATAAAGAAGGCGACTACGAACATCGCAGTCAATTTGCATTGTCCGATATGGATGCTGGAGAGGAAGGTATTTTGGTTGGAATTGAAGATTTATCAGAAGAGTTTTTCAATTTTCTGAACAAATTCGATCTAAAGCTTGGATCAAGAATCACTGTGCTCGAGCGGTATAGTTTTGACGAATCCATCAAGATCGTAATTGAAGGCAAGAATGAACACATCGTCACCAATAAGGTGGCTTGCAGCCTTATCATGAAAAAGGCAATGAAGAAAAAGTAAATTCAATGGCGTCGGCAAAGCAGTGAACTTAATAAGAAGCTACACTCCTTGCCGACGCTTTTTCTTTTTACTACATCATCCATATGCAGCATTTTAGTCTTTTTTTGGCAGCTGCTTGCTAAGGATATCTTACATTTGCACTGCGCAAATATTGTAATTTATGCCTTTAGACCAAATTGATGTTGATTCTCTAGACGATACACCTAAAAAGGAAATGTCTTTTCTGGATCATTTGGAAGCCCTTCGGTGGCATTTGGTCCGCTCTGTAATTGCCATCATTGTTGGAGCTATTATAATATTTGCGTCTAAAGATTTTGTTTTTAACCAAATAATCTTTGCCCCACGCTTCCCAGATTTTTTTACCTACAAGTTTATTTGCTCCATTTCAGAGCTTCTGTGCTTCGAACCAGCCCCTTTTCAGATTATAACTCGCGATCTTGCTGAAAAATTTTTAGTGCACTTCAAGTCTTCTATTGCACTTGGATTCATTATCGCCTTTCCTTACGTTTTTTGGGAAGTCTGGCGCTTCGTAAAACCGGCTTTATATGAGCGTGAACTCAAAGCTGCTAGAGGGATTGTTTTTGTTTGTACGCTGTTGTTCCTTACAGGGGTGCTGTTTGGATATTACATTATAGCCCCATTTTCCATTTCTTTTCTTGCTGGATATCAGTTGGGTGATATTATGGCCACACCAACTTTAGCCAGTTATATGAATTATATGATCATGTTTACCCTACCGGTAGGCCTGGTTTTTGAATTGCCTGTAGTGGTGTACTTTTTTTCTCGTTTAGGTATTGTAAGCCCTGAAGGAATGAGACGTAAACGTCGACTAGCTTTCGTCGTTATTCTTATTATTTCCGCTATCATTACGCCAACAACAGATGCTATAACTTTATTAATCGTTACTTTTCCCTTGTATGGCCTTTATGAGGTAAGCATCATAGTATCTGGCAAAGCGCAAAAACAATACGAAAACGCCCAGCAGTCATGATCCATCGTATTTCTTCCAATGCAACGCTAACCCTAAAAATTTTTCTACCTACCATCTGGGTTGTATTCTTCGGGTCGTTTACCCTAGCTTTTTGGATAGGTTCAATGGATGCTACTCCCACTTTAGACAATTGGCTTTTCCGAGCAGCGTGGACTGGAGGATTCGTTGCTGTTTTAGTCGTTATACGATTTACCTTATGGAAACTGCGCCGGATTGATGTGGATGAAGATTTTTTGTACGTGTCTGATTATTTCAAAACAGCACGATATCCTAAACATAATATCAAAAGCATTTCCTCTCAATCTTTTGGATTGTTTAGATTAGGTGTAGTCCGTTACAATGTGCCAGGTATTTTTGGCAACAATAGCATATTTTTAGAGCATAGCGCCAGGATCTCCGGGCTTTGGAAAACACTGCCTTCTTGGGCAGAAAAATGGAATTCCGATGAAGGTGCACCTGACTAATATTTTTTAATGCATATAGAGGATTTTAAAAATAGACTACGCAAAGTTCAACGTCATATAGCCAAATGGGCTCGTAAAAACGATATTTCTTGCTATCGAATATACGATAACGACATCCCCGAGTTTCCCCTTTCTATAGATCGCTACGGAGACGCTCTTTACCTCTCAATTTTTCATAAATCAGCCCTCGATAAGGATATGCCTTTGGATGTTTGGCTACAAGAGGTTCAAGCAGCAGTAGCTGAAATTTGTGGAGTTCCACAAAACCTTCATTTCACTAAAATTAGGATGCGCCAAAAAGGGCTTAATCAATACGAAAAACAAGATCAGAAAGGCGAACGTTTTGTAGTGATGGAAAATGGGCTAAAATTTTGGGTAAATCTCGCTGATTATCTTGATACAGGGCTTTTTTTAGATCACCGCCAAACCAGACAACTTTTTAGGCAAGCAGCTGCAGACAAAGATGTGCTCAATCTTTTTGCATATACCGGGGCTTTTAGCGTATATGCTGCCGCTGGGGGAGCTAAAAGTATTCGAACAGTAGACTTGTCCAATACATATCTTCAATGGGCAGAGGACAACTTTAAACTTAACGGATTTAAATCCACCCAATATATCTTTGAACAAGCTGATGTGATGTCATGGATCTATGATGCAACTGATGAAGCCTATGACCTTATCATATTAGACCCACCCACTTTTTCCAATAGCAAACGCATGGATACAATTCTGGACATCCAAAGAGATCATCCAATGCTGATTCGGCAGTGTATGAGAATATTAAGACCCGGAGGTACCCTCTTTTTCTCTACCAATTTTAGAGGATTTAAGTTGGATGAAGATGCTTTTGATGCCAGCTCTTGCAAAGAAATTACTCATTTGACAATTCCCGAGGATTTTAGAAACAAAAAAATACATCGCTGTTGGCTCATTCAAAAATAGATGGTTTCCAGGTTGTGTGAATAATATTTTATTTTGATACTCTCCGGTAACTTTAGTTGCAATCCATCTCTTCTCTATAGCTTATTTTTGTAGAAATTATCTAGCCATGCAGTTTTTTAAAAAATATTTTCTTTGGATGGTAGGCATAAGTCTAGGAGCTTTGGCGGGTTTTCTTTATTGGAAATTCATCGGTTGTGCAAGTGGTTCCTGTGCCATCACTTCTTCTCCCATACATTCAACTTTATATGGTGCATTGATGGGGGGGCTGCTGGGTGGCATATTCAAATCTGAAAAAACTTCAAATAAAGACGCATGAGGCAGCTTTTTTTTCAAACTCATTGGCATTTTTGGCGCTGGATTAGACTGGCATCAGGTGCTGTTTTTGTAGGCGCATATTTTTTTCGCTATGAACCCATTTTGCTGATTATGGGCATATTTTTTCTCTACCAGGCTTTATTCAATGTTTCGTGTGCCGGTGGTTCTTGTACGCTGCCACCCAATTCTAAATCACAGGATATAACGCTTAATTAATACTCCAAATTATTTAAAATGAATAAGTCAACTGTTTCAACTGCATTATTCTTTTTGTTCTTTTTGCCCGTCTTCGCTCAAGCTCAGGTAGTCCAAATCGATGAAGCCCAATTACTGAATCACTTAGAAAAGAAAGATATTGTTTTACTGGATGTGCGAACTCCTGAAGAAGTAAAAAGTGGTTATATCAAGGGAACTGCTCATTTCATAAACATCAATGATAGTGATTTTACCAGTAAAATAAATGCACTGGATAAGTCCAAAACTTACGTAGTCTATTGCAGAAGTGGTGCCCGTAGCAATCGCGCTGCCCTACAAATGGCGCAAGCAGGTTTTAAACAAGTTAAAAATCTTCAAGGCGGGATAATGTCATGGAAGTCAGCTGAATATATTGTAAGGAATTAGTTGATCGCCAAGTTCAATATTCCACTGCCCGGTTGAGCAGATTTATGCTTTGCCGGCTGCTGGGGTACTGTTTTTTGAACCATCAAGAAATTAAGGTCCACAAAGGTTCTTAATTTTTTTAATGCCTTACTGGCAAGATATATTAGCCCTTTGGTTCATTCAATTGCTTGGACAAATATTAGTTTAATTTGAAAAAACTAATATCAGTTACCTAGTGGCAGTATTTATGGATTGTATGCTGTTCTGATGAATATTTAAGATTTTTCGCGTAGAGCCCTTCTAAGGATCTTTCCTACATTAGTTTTAGGCAGTTCTATGCAAAATTCAATTTGTTTGGGAACTTTATAGGCCGTCAAGTTTTCTCGAGCATAGTCCATGAGTTCTTCGCTTTTTAGCTTAGAGTCTTTTGCCAC
>CAYUZA010000114.1:793-8641 GCA_964449535.1 uncultured Saprospiraceae bacterium | reverse complement strand
TTTTCAACCGTGGTTTTTTACCAAAATCATTCTTCCTTATTTCATGAAATGGCTGCAAGTGATTATCGAAGATAAAAATCGCATGGAACTTATTATCATGAACAGCAACCTCGATTGGACGATTGTTCGTTGCCCAAATATCGTTGATAAAATAGCGAAAGGAATGTGCAACGCTACACTCGATGGCAAAGGGTTGAAACTGTCTATCACTCTTCCTGATTTATCCAAATTTATGGTTGATCAATTGAGTCAAGCAACTTTTATTAAACAAGCGCCATCGGTTAGTAATTGATATGGACCCGCAGCATAAACC
Organism: uncultured Saprospiraceae bacterium; assembly: GCA_964449535.1. Classification (GTDB taxonomy): domain Bacteria; phylum Bacteroidota; class Bacteroidia; order Chitinophagales; family Saprospiraceae; genus SLDF01. The sequence goes on along the minus strand of CAYUZA010000114.1, from coordinate 8,328 downwards.
AAATTTCATCTTGACGACCATAGGTAGGATTGCCGTGTTTGAGAAAAAAAAAGATTCAAACAAAACGCCAATCATTTTCCTTCACGGTGTGTATTTTGACCATCACCTATGGGATGAGGTAATTAATACCATCCAAGACAGAACCACTAATTCCATTGACATGCCTTTTCATGGCTTGAGTAAGGAAATAATAAATAAAGACTGGACACTGAACGATTGCGCCGATATGCTTCTCGAAATTATGGATCGTTTACAGATTACCAATGCTGTTGCTGTCGGGCACTCGTGGGGCAGTATGACCATTTTACGAGCAGCGTCAAAGCAACCGGAGCGATTTGAAAGTGTATTGCTTTGTAATATGCCGTTTCTCGCAGCCACAAAAACACAAAAGTTAACGTTTGGACTTCAGCATTCTATGTTGATATTCAGGAATTTTTACACAAAACAAGCCGCAAAAGCGTTGTTTGGAAAAACTTCATTAAAAGCAAATCCAGCTCTGATCGATGACCTAAAACGGCCTATGAATTTGTTATCAAACGCACAAATTAAACAAACGGATAAGGCGGTAATTATTGATGCAGAAGATACAATTGAATTGATAAAAAATTTAAAGGTTAGAGCGATCGCAATGAAAGGAGAAGAAGATTATGTGCCAGCTCCTCCGGGGATTGAAACATTTATTGTGTTTGGTGGACATATCAGTCCGCTTGAAAATTCTGGCGAGGTTTTGAAAATGATTGAAATACTTTGATTTAGATTAAATTTTTGCCCCAAAAAATGGAGTTATACTTTTTAAGTAAAATACCAAAAACCAAGAATAAAAAAGAACAATTCGCATCACACATACTTCCGGAATCATTCATCATTCTTTGTAAATAGCCGTATATTGTTTTCCGGGAATTGCATAGCCGCGGTACATGCCCGCTGAATTGAATTCCATGATGATGTTGCCTTTGTGATCTACACCTATCACTCCACCATCGCCCCCAAGTCGGGTAAGATCCTGTTGGATGGTTTTATGAGCTGCAGCAGCCATGGATTTATTAGCATACAACATTTGCGCGTGGATATCATGTGCTACGGCAAGGCGGATAAAGTACTCTCCATGTCCGGTGGAGGAAATTCCACAGGTTCGATTGTCTGAATAGGTGCCTGCACCGATGATTGGCGTATCTCCCAGACGCTGATATCGCTTATTAGTCATGCCGCCGGTAGAGGTAGCCGCGGCTATAAGTCCGTTCTGGTCCCTAGCCACAGCGCCTACCGTGCCCTTTTTGGTGTCGGGGTCCTGGATTTCCTGTTCTTTCGCCTTTTGTAACGTTTCCCAGCGTTCTTTTGTGAAAAAATAATCCGGATCAACGAGTTCGAGGCCATGCTGGATAGCAAATGTTTGAGCGCCTTGTCCGGTGAGTAACACATGATCTGATTTTTCCATCACGGCTCTGGCTGCCTTAATTGGATTTTTAATCAGCGTAAGCCCCCCAACCGCACCTGCTGCAAGGTTGTCGCCGCGCATTATGGAGGCATCCAGCTCATTTTTTCCATCGGATGTAAAAACCGCACCTTTGCCTGCATTGAACAAAGGATTGTTTTCCAATACTATGACCGCTGCTTCTACGGCATCTAAAGCAGACCCGCCATTTTTGAGTATAGTTTCTCCAGCTATTAGGGCCTCTTTCAGTCCTTGATGATAAGCTGTCTCGCGCTCCGGTGTCATTTGCTCCTTGCGTATGGTTCCAGCTCCGCCATGGATCACCAAGGCATATGGTGTACCATTGACTGGAGTCATTTTAGCAGTTTTGCAGCTCATAAGGGTTAATATTGTGCATGAAAGTAGTACAAAGCGTCTCATAGCCATCTTTTAATAGCATATATACGTCAATAACACCTTATTCCCATACATTTTGCTTAAAATCCGGTATTTTATTATGAAAATATTAGGATTGCGTGGCTAAAATGTTGTGCTCATGTTAAAGACAAATAGAAACTGTATCTTTGTTCCAAACTCAAATGACATGAGCAACCGTTTATATATATATGCATGTGTATCGATATTGGGTCTATTATCATTGGGAGGTTGTAGTTGGTTCGGCAGTGGTGATTCTCAACACCAGGTGGAAGCAACCCTAAAAGCAAAGGATCCTATTCTAAAATTATTATCTGCCAGTGAGACAGGGATTGATTTTCAAAATCAAATCCTCGAAACATATGAAAATAATATTACTACAAATATTAATATGTATAATGGTGGTGGTCTTGCTGTCGCAGATATAAACAACGATGGGTTGCCCGATATTTATTTCATATGCAGTAATGGTAAAAACCGTATGTACCTGAACGAGGGAAAGATGAAGTTTAAGGACATTACCGATGCCAGTGGACTGGCTTCAGAAGGTGGATTTGAAACGGCAGTTACGGCAGTAGACATCAATAATGATGGCTGGTTGGATTTTTATGTATGCCGTGCGGGTGTAGAAAAAAATGATGATAGGCGTAATCGCTTGTATATCAATAATGGTGATATGACATTTACAGAGCGGGCTAAGGAATATGGACTGGATGATATGAGTGCTAGTACAGGGGCCAATTTTTTTGATTACGACAATGATGGAGATTTAGATGTTTACATCATTAACTATCCCACGGAGGCTATATGGACCAATAAGATCGAAGCACAATTGATCAATGGGAAATATCAACCTTTACTCAATCCCAGAAAGGAATTCGACTCAGATCGATTTTATCGCAATGATAATGGCAAATTTAAGGATGTGTCCAAAGAAGTGGGTGTTTGGAATCTGGCGTATGGCCTGAGTGTTTCTGTTACAGATATCAATCGGGATGGATGGTTGGATGTTTATGTGGGCAACGATTTTATCCAACCGGATTTTTTTTACATCAACAATGGGGATGGAACTTTTTCCAATCAGCTGGACAAATACATGAGACATACTACCCAGCATACCATGGGAACAGATTGGACGGATTTTGATAATGATGGTTTAGTAGATCTCTATGCAGTAGATATGTTGTCTGCCAACAATGCACGTCAAAAGTCATTTTTTGCTACCAATACGCAGAGTAAGTATACTTCAATGGTGCAAAACGGATATTTTGAACCGGTGGTGCGCAATGTGCTGCAGCGCAATAATGGCAATGGAACCTTTAGCGATGTGGGTTGTATGGCGGGGGTTTTTAAAACAGATTGGTCTTGGAGTGGTTTGCTTTTTGATATAGACAACAATGGTTGGCGAGATCTGCACGTAACAAATGGTTATCGCAGGGAGGTAACGGATAGGGATTTTATCGATTTTACATTGCCTGAAAAAGCAAAAGAGGCCGGATCGGGAAAACGACTGCGGGATATTTATCCCGATTTCAATGATTTTCTGGATATCATACCTACGTATAAAATTCGAAATTTTTGCTTCGCCAATAATCAAGATTGGACATTCAAAGATGTAAGCGGAGATTGGATGACCATACCGGCCAGCTGGTCATGCGGCGCTGCATGGGCTGATTTGGATGGCGATGGTGACCTCGATTTGGTCACCAGCAATCTGGATGATCCATCGTTCGTCTACGAAAATACCAGTATAGGCAAAGAGAATGCGCATTATTTACAGCTTAGTTTTCGGGGAGCACCGGGCAATAGTTTTGGGGTTGGCGCGTCTGCAACTGTGTATTATGGAAATGGTGAAGTCCAATATGCCGAAAATTTCCCTACCCGGGGTATTTTTTCTTCGGTGGAACATTTGATTCATTTTGGTCTGGGTTCGCATAAAAAAGTAGATCGACTGGTCATTCGGTGGCCCGATGGTAAGACGCAGGAATTTACGGAGGTGGCCACTGATCAGCGATTGGAACCTCGTTACAGCGATGCAAAGGGTTATCAGGCCAGCATAGCTCCAGTACCAGAGTCTGGATCTATGGTACAAGATATATCCGAAAAGTTTGATTATGTACATATCGAAAACCCGTTTAATGATTTTGAGGAATTTCCAATGAATCCCTGGAAAATGTCAGAGTTAGGACCAATCATCAGTGTGGGTGATGTAAACGGCGATGGGCTAGATGATTTTTATGCGGGAAATAGCCTTAGCAATATGCCGGCTATGTACATACAACGGGCGGATGGTACTTTTATAAAGTCAAGACAGCCAATTTTCGAACAGGATAATATTTATGAAGATCACGGTGGCGTTTTTTTTGATGCCGATGGTGATGGAGATCAGGATTTTTTACAATTGTCCGGAGGAATTGAAGCCATAACGCCCATAGCATGGACAAATAGGTTATACATCAATACTGATGGAAAGGGCAATTTTGCTCCTGCGGCAGGTGCACTGCCAGCCTTGGGCGATGTATATCTGAGGGCATTGGCACATGATTATGATGGCGATGGGGATATGGATTTGATCCTGGGTGGGAGAGTGACCCCAAAACAATGGCCACTCATTCCGAGAAGTGTGATTTTGCGCAATGATGGTAACCGTTTTGTAGACGTTACTAAAGAAGTAGGAGGAGAATTTGAGCGTGCGGGTATGATTACGGATATGCAGATTGTATCTCTGAAACAAGGCACAGCGCCAGTTCTGCTGGTTTGTGGTGAATGGATGCCTTTAATGGTGTTTGTGTTTGAAAATGGCAAATTGCGCAATAAAACTGCCGATTATGGTCTAGATAAATCTAATGGTTTTTGGTTTCGTATGGCGGTAGCTGACCTAGATGGAGATGGGGATATGGACATAATTACCGGCAATTTGGGTTTAAATACTCGTTTAACAGCTAGTGCAGAAGGCCCACTTCGATGCTTTGCGGCTGATTTTGATAAAAATGCTACGTTAGACCCTATTATGGCTTATTACGAGCAAGGCAAATTGCATCCTTTATTGCAAAAAGAGGTGCTCAATAAGCATATGCCAATTTTAAAGAAAAAATTTCTCTATGCCAAAGAATATAGCAAGGCTACTATGGATAAGGTATGGCCTAAAAAAGATCTTGATGCGGCTTTGAACCTATATATGTACACGCTAGAGACTTGCTGGTGGGAAAACAAAGGGGGCAAATTTGAACAGCGTAAACTACCATTCCAAGCACAATTATCTGCAGTACAAGGAATTATAGTAGAGGATTTCAATGGAGACGGAAAGGTGGATTTACTTTTGGCAGGTAATAAATACGGACTTGAAGTGGAAACCAATCAATGTAATGCGGGTAATGGTGCCATGTTGCTGGGTGATGGTCGAGGAGGATTTTCCTGGATCTCAAACACCAAGACTGGTTTTTGGGCTATGAAAGAGGGGCGCGATATGGTAATGCTTAAGGGGACGGGTGTCATTCGCACAATATTAGTGGCCAATAACAATAATAAGATGGATGTATATAGATGGTTAAATCCTATGCCGCAATAAATGAACACCTGAAAAAAGGACAAAAAAAAGCGGATTCTCGAGGGAGAATCCGCTTTTTTTTATGTTTACGAATCAGTTACTTTTTAGCTGCTTCGTAGCGGCGAGTCACCTCATCCCAGTTAATCACATTCCAAAAAGCACTGATATAATCAGGACGGCGGTTTTGGTAGTTTAAATAGTATGCGTGCTCCCAAACGTCCAATCCCAAAATAGGCGTTCCAGCGCAACCGTTGGTCTGAATATCCATCAGAGGGTTGTCTTGATTAGGGGTCGAGCAAACTTCTAATTTACCAGCCTTGTTAACACAAAGCCACGCCCAACCAGAACCAAAGCGGGTTGCTGCTGCCTGATTAAATAATTTCTTAAATTCTTCAAATGAACCAAAAGTGGCGTTGATGTCGGCTGCTAGAGCGCCTTTGGGCTCACCACCACCGTTAGGTGACATAATTAGCCAAAACAAATTGTGGTTGTAAAAGCCACCACCATTGTTGCGTACAGCGGCAGAATGTTGCGAAATATTGGATAGAATTTGCTCTATGCTCTGTCCTGCCAGTGGGGTGTCCTGTATGGCTGCATTAAGATTGTTGGTGTAGGCAGCATGGTGTTTGGTGTGGTGGATTTCCATAGTGCGTGCATCGATGTGCGGTTCTAAAGCCGTATACGCATAAGGTAATTCAGGTAATACAAATGACATTTTATTGGTTTTTTGGGTTTGAAAATTCGACTGGGAAATGCAGGTACCAAAAATGAATAGGAGTGAAATACCTAGCATAAATGGCATGGCGAAATATTGTCTCATGATACAAAATTGAAATGTTACACAAAAATTTATAGTTATAACGATTTTGAGTGGACTTTGGTTTATCCAATTCAATTATTGAGGAAAGTTGTTTTAAAAGAATAGGGAGGGATTTTGTTTAGTTTGGTTGACAATTTGCTTCTAGGCTACCCAAAACTAATTTTTGGTATGAACTGTTTTTTTGATTTGAAAAGTTGGTGCAGAAAGGAAACTATTGGGGCGGTGTAGATCGCTTTATGAAAATAGGTATAAAATGTTATTTTTGCAACGCTTTCAATGGATTTTTAGAGCAATGTCTTTTTTTAAGCTTAAATAGAAATTACATGTCTTATCTTTTTACATCAGAGTCGGTATCAGAAGGACACCCGGATAAACTGGCTGACCAGATTTCAGATGCTTTGCTGGATAATTTTTTGGCCTGGGATCCCGATTCAAAGGTCGCTTGTGAAACATTGGTTACCACCGGTCAGGTCGTACTTGCTGGAGAGGTCAAGACTAAAGTGTATTTAGACGCACAGGAAATTGCACGAGATGTTATTAGAAAGGTAGGGTATACCCGCAGTGAATACATGTTTGAAGCCAATTCTTGTGGTATTCTCTCTGCCATACACGAACAGTCGCCTGATATTAATCGTGGTGTAGATAGGGCTGATCCTTTAGAACAAGGTGCTGGTGATCAGGGCATGATGTTTGGTTACGCCACCAATGAAACGGATAGCAGGATGCCTCTCGCTTTAGAGCTTTCGCATGCAATTTTGTTAGAATTGGCCCACCTTCGCAAGGAAACCAATCTTATGCCCTATTTGCGACCTGATTCAAAAGCGCAAGTTACCATACGCTACAATGATCAACACCAACCCATTCGTATTGAGACTATTGTGGTTTCAACACAGCACGATGATTTTGATGAAGAGGTGGCCATGTTGGACAAAATAAAAAGGGATGTTTTAACCATTTTGATGCCCAGAGTGATTGCACGTCAATCTGAATATATTCAGTCTCTTTTCGATGGGGAGATTTGCTATCATATTAACCCAACCGGAAAATTTGTAATAGGAGGACCACATGGAGACACTGGCCTTACGGGTCGAAAAATAATAGTGGATACATATGGAGGAAAAGGTGCTCATGGTGGAGGTGCTTTTTCTGGAAAGGATCCATCAAAAGTGGACAGATCTGCCGCTTATGCTATGCGTTATGTAGCTAAAAATATGGTTGAAGCGGGTGTGTGTGACCAAGTATTAGTCCAGGTGGCGTATGCAATAGGGGTGGCGGAACCTGTGGGACTATTTGTGGATACATATGGTACATGTAAAGTGAAA
>CAYUZA010000114.1:0-783 GCA_964449535.1 uncultured Saprospiraceae bacterium | reverse complement strand
GGGACGACTCCTTACTGACGGTCAAGTTGCTGAGGTAATACGTCAGTTATTTGATTTGCGCCCTTATTCTATTGAAAAAACGCTTGGGCTTCGAAATCCGATTTATCTGGAGACTGCTGCCTATGGCCATATGGGCAGGTCACCAGAAATAGTTCAGAAGAGTTTTACCCGCTTCGATATGGGCAACACCATTACCAAAACCATTCCGGTAGAGTTGTTTACCTGGGAAAAAACGGATAGGGTAGAAGACCTCAAAAAAGCATTTGGATTATAACAAACAAACTACCTAATCAAAAAATCAATATCCTTGTTAATAACCTGTCAAGTTTAAACATAATAAAACTATGAAAGATTTAAAAGCTCCTGTCCGATTTCAGGACAGACATATCGGGATCAACGAGCATGAAATGGCAGAAATGCTTGACCATATTGGTGTTTCCAGTCTGGATGAGTTGATTGACAAAACCGTTCCTTCCAGCATCAGGGCTTCAAAACCTTTAGATATTCCCGCAGCTCTTACAGAATATCAATATTTGGAATCGCTGAAAGGTATTGCGGCTAAAAACAAACTAAATAAAAACTACATTGGTCTTGGATATTATGGCACAATTACGCCTTCTGTAATATCTCGCAATATTTTTCAGAATCCAGGCTGGTATACTCAATATACTCCCTACCAAGCAGAAATAGCGCAAGGGCGATTGGAGGCATTATTGAACTTTCAAACTATGGTAAGTGACCTAACGGGGCTACCTATAGCTAATGCATCTTTATTAGATGAGG
>CAYUZA010000113.1:0-8706 GCA_964449535.1 uncultured Saprospiraceae bacterium | reverse complement strand
CGAAATAAATAGATGCATTTTCTCTTTTAGCCACATTTAGATTGTCTTTGCTTTTGTGAAGCCCTAATACAAAAGTCTCGGTACCAAAAGATGTTTTATTTTCAGCTGCATTGCAATGAATAGAAATAAACAAATCTGCGTTTTTTTTATTGGCAATGGCGGCACGTTCATGAAGTTCTACAAATTCATCCTTTTTTCGAGTGTAGGAAACTTGGACTTCCTGCATTTCTGCTTCAATCATTTTTCCAAGTCTCAAACTAATAGCAAGGACCACATCTTTTTCTCTGGACATCAATCCAACTGCACCCGGATCATTACCCCCGTGCCCTGGATCAATTACAATTTTTCGAACCGCATAGGCTTTTTTTCCGGAAACTGCAGGAACCGGATCCCAACCTTTTTGTTCGGCAGTTCTATCTGTATAAGCACTTGCATCAAACATCATGCTTGACAAAAAGAGCAAGGAAACATATGAAAGTTTCCTTCCGAGGTTTAATAATGATGACAATAGCTCTATACGCATATCTTAACAAACTTCTTTTAAATAGATTCTATTATAACAAAGTGTTTTCTTTGCAAAATATTTTAGACATCAATTGTGTTGTTTTTTGAACAACTCAATTATTTGCCTGCAAAAATAATACCATTTTACTTGAATAGAGTATTTTACATAGTATTTAATTTTATTATATGTTCAGGAGTTGTCTTTTCACAAGTTCCAGAAAAGGCAGTTGAGATTTTACCAGTACAAGAATTGAATGAAAATAATGACACTATAATTAAAGACACTATCTCCTGGTCAAAAGATTCCATTGGTGTTCCTGTAGCCTATCAGTGCCGGGACTCCAGCGACTTGGATAGGCTACAAGAACGATTAATATTGTATGGTGATGCAAAAATCAAGTACGAGGAATTTTTGTTGGAAGCAGATCAAATAATTATAGATTTAAAGAACAACACCGCGGAAGCATTCGGAATAAAGAGAGATAGTTCGTATACCGGATATTGTAAATTTAAAGATCAATCGCAGGAAGTTTTGGCCGATAGAATTATTTATAATTTTAAAACCCGACGATTCATTTCCTATACTACAAGAACCAGGCAAAGCGATTTGTATATTATTTCTGAAAAATCAAAATATGTATCATCGGAAGGTGGCCCGGGCATATTTTATGCTAAAAATGGAATATTTACTACCTGTGATGCTGAGACACCGCATTATGGAATACGCTCTACTAAACAGAAAATAATCCCAAACGAAGTGGCCGTAGTTGGATTTTCTAATGTTGAAATTTCAGAGATCCCTACTCCTTTAGTACTTCCATTTGGATTTTTCCCTTTGGTAAAAAAAGCAAAAAAGGGCATCATTTTTCCAAGCGATTACGAATCATCTGAACAATGGGGCTTTGGACTACGCAATATTGGCTATTACATACCAATTAACGACTACATAGATGCAACCATTCTTGGGGATATATATCTTCGTGGGTCCTTTGGTTTTTCGCTGCAAAGCAACTATAAAAAGAGATATGGCTACTCAGGCAATGCTAATATAGGATATTCTTATCGCACCCAGGAAAATCTCCAGACAGGAAAATGGACACCCCAAAAATCATTTTCCATCATTTGGCGCCACACTCAAGATCAAAATTCAAATCCCAACGTAAGTTTGAATGGTAGTCTTCGCTTCCAAACCAATAATTATCTAAATCTGAATAATAATGATGCTAATAGCGTATTGACCAACACTATAAACTCAAATGTATATTATCAACGGCGTTTTCCTGGCAAACCGTATACTATTTCTGCCTCATTATTACACGCTCAGAACACACAGACACGTAATATAGATGTAAGTTTTCCTACCCTAGATTTTCAGATGCAGCGTATATTCCCTTTCAGGCAAAAGCAAACGGAAATTTCACGTAAAACAAGATGGTATGAAGATATAAGTTTGACCTATAATGCGAAGCTTGAAAACAAATTTACGAACAAAGATACCTTATTCTTTACCCGTTCAACCTTAGACAGTGCGCGAGCCGGAATATCTCATGATGCAAATTTGTCTTCAAATTTGAGAGTACTAAAATACATCAACGTAGTTCCCAATATTCGATACAGAGAGGTTTGGTATGCACAGACAATAAACCGCACATTTGACCCTTCTATAAGACTGACACCAATTGACACATTGATTGGCGACATTGAAGGAGATTCCATCATTGTGTACGACACGATTTTTGGTAGCCTGAACAAGCAAAATATTAATGGCTTCAGAGCTTGGAGGACGGTGGATTTTAGCGCATCGTTAAACACACAAATTTTTGGGACTCTCCAATTCAAAAGAGGTCCACTTAAAGGGCTTAGGCATGTAATGAAACCCTCACTATCTTATTCATTTACCCCCGATTACACGGCGCCAAGACTGGATTATTACAGGAGGGTACAACAGTCTTTACTTAATATGGATTCGTTGTTTTACTCCGTTTTTGAGGAAGGTATTTTTGGCGCTCCTCCTCGATCAGGATCACTTTCTCTGCTAACCTACTCTATTAATAATATTTTCGAAGGTAAAGCCCGTTTTAGAAAAGATACAGTAGACAGAAAATTTAAGCTGATGGACAACATTGTGCTGTCAGGGTCTTACAACATGGCAGCAGATTCATTTAAGTGGAGTACCGTAAATATTAGGGGCACGCATCGTTTTTTCAAAGGAATTACCACATTGACTATGGGATTATTGCTGGATCCTTATGCCGTAAATGCGGAAAATCAACGAATCAATACTCTATATTGGAATACCAACCGAAGAATACTTCGATTTCAAAATTTTAATTTTCAACTGAACTCAAGTTTGGATGCTCGGACTATTCAAGGATGGTTTACTTCTGATTCTTCCGATTCAAACGACACAAAAAGCGCATACCGATCCATATGGGATATATTTGAAAATTTCAATATCAATCACAGTCTAATTGGTGGTATCAATCGCAAAAACGGTATTGACACTTTTATGATAGGCACAAATAATATTACCGTAAATGGATCATTAAAAATAACAGATAAGTGGCGCATAAACATCGGTAATATCGGCTATGACTTCAACAGCAAACAAATTACTTATCCAGATTTAGGTTTCTATCGAGACTTACACTGTTGGGAAATGGGTATGGACTGGCAACCTCTCCGGGGAACTTACAATTTTTTCATTAGGGTGAAACCTTCATCACTAGACTTCTTGAAAGTACCCTACCGAAAAAATAATGTTGACGGCCTGCAGCGACTTTGATTTTCTCCATTTGCTGCTCAAAACCAATCATTTTTAAAATTTATTTTAATCAATTGAGATACTGTGGACACTCCAAAATCCACTTTAAATATTTTTTTTCAAAACACCAAATTCAGGATTTGCACTATAACATTTTGTTAGCAAGAATAAAAAACAATAATTACAGTATTTTATTTTTATATTATGCTCATAAACGTCTTTTATTTTATTTAAAAGTCAACAAGAATAACATAATATTGCAATTGGCTTTAAACAAAAAATAAAATTGTACGTTTGTATTGTATTTCATTTATGGAATATTAACTTTGTATTAGTAATTATTAACTTAACTCTTTAATCAAACGTGTTTATGGAAAACTTTCTCTACTTAGAAGTGGTGCAGATCGCCAAAAATGATCCGGTATCTTTCACATTTTTCATTGGCTATATGGCCATGCTTGCAGCTTCCGTATTTTTCTTCTTCGAACGGTCATCTGTTGATGGAAAATGGAAATTGTCATTGCTTGTGTCCGGGTTAATTACCGGAATCGCTGCCGTGCACTATTATTACATGCGTGATTATTATGGGGCTACCGGAGAAAATCCAACTGCATTGCGTTACATAGACTGGACGCTCACAGTTCCGCTCATGTGTGTTGAATTTTACTTGCTTACAAAGGCTGCGGGTGCCAAAGCATCCTTGCTGTGGAAGTTAATCATCGCATCTGTTTGGATGTTGGTTACGGGTTATTATGGAGAAGCCTACAATCCTGAAGGCGGTGACACTACCCACTCTGTTTTATGGGGCTTCTTATCTACTTTAGGATACTTATACATCCTACATGCAGTATGGTTTGGTGAAGTTAAGAAACTAGCTGATGCATCAAACAATCCTGATGTGGTAACAGGTGTTAAAATCTTGGCTTGGTTTGTTTTAGTAGGTTGGGCGATTTACCCAATTGGTTACATGTGTATGCCAGGTGGCTGGCTCAATACAGGGTTAGGATGGGAAAGTAAAAATGTAGACCTATTCTACAACATTGCAGATGCCATTAACAAAATAGGTTTTGGTCTAGTAATCTACTCAGTAGCTACTAAATCTTCTAAGGCTAACGCCTAAACCCAATTATTAGAATATGTTGTGAAAGCCGCTATCAATTGGTAGCGGCTTTCCTTTTTTAGTAGTGCAGAACGTAACTCGAAATCACTTTTCGGCCCATAAGGTTCACTACAAAGACTTTAGAATAATCCTCTTTTGTAATATCTAAATACAATGAATCACCCACTATTATGTTGGCTAATTCAGGGGTAGTATTACTGTGCCCGGATACCAATATATATTTATTACGGGAGTCCAACAGCTTTTGGCCAAATAGTCTCAATGAGTCAGGAGAATAAGATTCGATGGGCAATGTTTTTTGCTCGGCGATTGGTCTAACCGTATTCATAGTTCTTTGGTATGGAGTAGCATAAATGGCATCTAAAGGAAGGGAAGAAAGCATAAATTGAAGACGATTAGCGCGATCGATACCAGCTTCGCTTAATGCAGCATCTTTACTCTCATCTATTTTTTCTGCATGCCGTACCAAAACTATCGTTTTAGATAAGAGAGCCGGCTCCTTTTCCTTACATGAAGCCAATAAGATCATTAGGACGAGAAGTCCAATCGTGTATCCTCCATATAATAATCGCATCATCAGCGGGGAATTGATGGAAATGAATGTAATAAAGATTGCAGGCTGTGAATGAGTAATTTTTGTTCTTCTATAATCTGTCTAAGTGCCTCTTTCTCAGTATTACTGGATTCCATTCCTGCACTCTGACCCGATGTGGTCCTGCTATGATTAAACCTAGATATTTTTGTCTTAACAAGCCATATTTCTTTAATTTCCAACGAATTAATTCTGATCATTGGAAATAATTCATTGTCTGAATGCAACTCAAGGTGCCTGTGTTTTCTTAAGTTGTTTACAACTCTTTTTACAAAAACATCACCTTGGGTAACAATAACATACACGTGATTGTCCTTAACTGAGCTTTCCCAATAATTTTGATCCAAATATGCGCAAACAATCGTGTCACCATCCTCCAAAGTTGGATACATACTATCTCCAGACACCTCGAATGACCTATATGTACCCATCTGATAGGCATAATCTGGCAATGTGTATGTAGGTAATTGCTCCATAAAAAAGGTCGTCTCCAATGCGTCTGTAGCATATCCAGCCTGTGCCTTTACCGGAACGTGTACGATATTCTCATTTCCCTCGCGATCTGTAACAATGGGAATAATTTTTGATTTTTGATGGTCTGCTTCGTCATAAATGAGAGAACCTTTGCCCAATAACAGGTATACTGGATTTAATTGGTAGACCTCTACTGCTTTGCGCAAAATTTCAATTGGAACGTCTCTTCTACCTTTTTGTATCTCGCTAAAACTCTGAGGCAGATAGTCCAAAGACAAAGCGAATTGTCTGGCAGATCGAACCTTGTTTAGCTTCCATAACTGCTCAAAACATTCGAGAAAGCGTTGGGTTATGGCATTACTTTCAGACACAGGCTACTATTTTAAAAGCAAATATATAGATTTTATTAATAGTAAAAAAATAAATAATATGTTTAAGCATGGTTTATACAACCTTCAGCAATTTTTATCAACTGGTAAAAATCATTTTCTAACAATGAAGCTCCTCCTATTAAGCCTCCGTCTATATCTGGCACATTAAATAACTCGTTGGCATTGCTTGGATTACAGCTACCTCCATATAAAATAGCAGTTTTTTGAGCAATCGCACTTCCAAAAAACCCATCCAACCAATTTCGTATGAAAGAGTGAACTTCTTGTGCCTGATGGCTAGTGGCTGTAAGTCCGGTTCCAATAGCCCAAATCGGCTCGTATGCGATACTAATGCTGTTTGCCTCAGTATCCGAAAGTGTACCTAAAGTTTCATTCAATTGAGTTAATATGATACTTTCTGTTGCTCCTGACGTTCGTTGCTCCATTGATTCACCACAACAAAAAATAACATGTAATCCATATTTCAGGGCTTGTCTGATTTTTTGTAAAATAATTTCATTGGTCTCATTGAAATACAAGCGCCGTTCAGAATGACCTACTAAAACATATTTTGTCCCTGAAGAAGCTAACATAGCAGCTGAAATCTCGCCCGTATAGGCGCCCTTCTCGAAGTTTGAGCAATTTTGTGCCCCTATCTGAATTGGGCTATTGTTTAAAATAGAACGCAAGGACGGCAAGTATAAATAAGGAACATGTAAAATCACTTCAATACTTACATTAAATGTTTGTTTGGAAAGCCAATCGCCATATGCAATGGCTTCATCCAGTGATTTATTCATTTTCCAATTAGCAGCAACTATAAGTTTGTTTTTTATTCTCATAAAAGTGTTAGATCTTCATTCTTTATCTTTTAATAACTTTGGTTGTCTGGCCTTGAAAATAAATCAAGTAAATTCCAGCAGGGAGCTGCGAAACATCAACAGAAATAGCATCCGCACCTTTGGGATTAATTTCCATAGATTTCACCGGGTTACCTTGCAAAGTATATATCTTCAAATGTTGAATGTCATGATTTTCATTTTCCTCCAAGGATAATATAAACTTATCGTCAACTGGATTCGGATAAACACTCCAAAGCGGTAAATCGACTATTTCTTTAGTATTAGTAAATTCTTCTATCAATCCTGCTCTTGGCCCTTCAAGAACTGCTCTCATAATAGCCGACTGACCTTCTGTAAATGTATTTTGACATCCCTGGTCAGAATAATCCATATAGTTTTCAATCATGTCTGGTTCATCATCAGTGTCGCATGAGTTTTGCTCCGGGTCGCAATTGTAATTAGAAGACAAACCTTGATTGGGTGTGTCCTCTACCCCATCATCAGCTCCACAGCTATCTCCTCCAAATATTCCACCGCCATCACCCCAAATATGCCTTAATCCTAAATAATGACCCACTTCATGCACCATAGTGCGCCCATTTTGGGGAATTACTCCAAAACCCGCCACTTCCATAGGATTTGGATTGTTGGCCCCGATGCACCGAAAATCAACCACTACCCCATCCAATTCTGGTGAAGGCGCACTAGATCCTTCAGGCCAATTACTTAACCCAGCAGGAGGATAAGCATATCCAAACACCTGACCACCAATAAATGGAATTGGCTGTATTTTACAAACCCAAATATTCAAATAACGATCAGGGTCGACCGCATTGCTACCTCCTTGGTTAGATCTTTTCACATTGTCCGGAAGGGTTATTAATAATGGTGTAAAGGTAGCCGTAGTTTGCACCCGTTTAATTTCTGCAAGTTCAAATTCTATCCGCGCATCTGCTTGGCGGGCTTCGAAAATATCTCTAATATTACTCGCATCTTCATTCAACCGCCTGAAATCTTCATTTAGCCTTGCTAATTGATTTAAAATGACACTATCATGAAGGTTTTCTTCTGGGTTTCTCCAAACAACATGAAAAACTACTTTTATTTTATACGGATCAAATGAACGCGAGGCCGAATTTTCCAAAGCTGCTAATTTGGCAAGACCAAATGTTTTATTTACTACATTCCTGTAACCAGGGTGTTTTAACTCATTGGATTCCAAAACAATATCATGTCCGCAAAAAAAATGCTGATCTCTAATTGGTTCGTTTTGGGCGAACAAAATGGTAATAGACAGGCTCAAGCCCAATAAAATGTTGAATATTTTTTTCATAGTTCTCATAATTTTTTAGCGCTTAAATATAAGATATTAAATATTCCTACTTGATCCCCTCTGTTGTTTTTAATAATTTTAATTGAATATTAACAATGTGTTAATTGCTTTGGTAAAATGGACTTCATGTTTTGAGTATTTCCAAGCATCAAGAAACCTTGTTATCTTTAGCCTTTTCAAAGGATATTTTTATTAATATCAATTGCGCCTATTTTTTTGAGACGAACTCACACTTAAACCGATGTCCCAACCCATAAAATATCACTATCATGGAATTTGGCCGCTACAATAATCCAAAAGATATTGATTTTTCTTTACTCCCCTGGACTTTTGTTTACCCCACATCAAATATTAATCATGAAAAAATATTTTTCTACCTTGGGTCAACCTCGTGGCATCAGCCCCAGTGGTCTGGTGTGTTATGGCCTTCTGGCAAGTTAAAAGGTAAAGAATTACAACAATATCAGACTGCATTTAATAGTATTGAATTCAATAGCAGTTTTTATGGCATCCCAACCCAAACTCAGATTCAAAAATGGCTGGACCAGGTTGAACAAGATTTTAGGTTTGCCATAAAAGTGCCCCAAAGAATTTCACAGGCATCTGACTATAATAGTGTTAAACATCTTTGGGATGATTTTCTGTCAGCAGCTCATTTGTTTGGAACCAATGCAGGTTTATTGTTTTGGCAATTCCCATCCAGGTT
>CAYUZA010000112.1:0-8707 GCA_964449535.1 uncultured Saprospiraceae bacterium | reverse complement strand
AATAATGATTGTATATGTGCTTTCTAATAGCCAGTTATAGGCAAATTAAAACCATTGCAGCTATTATGTAAATTTGGATTACATTTGATAGTATCAAATGATAGTATCACAAATGAATCCTCCTTATCATATCACTCCTCAAATATTGAAACTGATCACTTCTATTTCAGAAAAAATAGGTCAGATAAATGCGAAATTCCTGGATAAACCATCCCCAAAACTTCGAAAGGAAAATAGAATAAAAACTATTCATTCTTCATTAAGTATCGAAGGTAACACACTCACTGAGGAACAGATTACGGCATTGATAGAGAATAAGCGAATCATTGGTCCCGTGAAAGATATAAATGAGGTTTTAAATGCTATTGCAGTTTATAATCAATTAAAATCATTCGATTTAAAATCTTCAAAGTCATTCCTTAAAGCACACGAGATCCTGATGAAAGGTTTGGTGTCAGATAACGGAAAATACCGAAATAAAGGGGTTGGAATAAAGGCTGGTGATCGGATTGCACATGTGGCACCACCAGCGGAGAATGTTCCATATTTGATGAATGAATTAATTAATTATCTCAAAAAATCAAAAGATTTATCTCTAATAAAGAGTTGTGTTTTCCATTATGAGATGGAATTCATTCATCCCTTCATTGATGGTAATGGCAGAATGGGAAGATTATGGCAAACCTTAATTTTAATGAAAGAATATCCCGTCTTCGAATTCATTCCTTTCGAAAATATAATTTATAAAACCCAAAGTGAATACTATAATGCCCTCTCAAAAAGTGACAAATCGGGCAGCTCAACCCCTTTTATTGAATATATGCTGAAGGTGGTTAGTGATTCCTTGCATACAATACTTGATTATAAAAGTAAAGTTATGTCAACAGGAGATCGCTTAACCTATTTTTCTGAAATATGTGAATCTGAATTTAGTCGCAAAGATTACATGAGAATTTTCAAAGAAATTTCCTCGGCAACCGCCAGTCGTGACTTGAAACAAGGCGTAGCACAAGGCTTGTTTGAAAAGGAAGGAGATAAAACAAAGACGATTTACAGAATAATAAAATAGCCATATCAGCAAGCAACCGCCAGCCCGGAACTTAATTCGGTGAAACAAATAGTTTTTAAAGATTAAGTTTTATCTTCGGTAAAACGATCTTGTGAAAGGTGGGCCGTTTGCCTGCTTAAGAAACGTTAAGGGCATCTTTTGAATTTAAAAATAATACTGTGCTTTCACTTTTAAAGTGAATGATGTTATTGATAATAAATAGTTTAGAGTGAATCAGGGGTTAACCAGTTTAGAAGCGAAAGAAATACTAAAGCGTCAAGGCTATAACGAGCTCCCTTCAGCTCAGCCCAAAGGGCTGGGTCGAATAGCAATTGAAGTAATAAAGGAACCGATGTTCCTGTTGTTGATGGGTTGCGGAAGTGTCTATTTGCTATTAGGGGATTATTCGGAGGGCGTTATATTGCTCTGTTGGGTATTTATCATCATTTTAATCAGTTTATACCAACACAATAAGACCGAAAAATCCCTGGAAGCATTGAGAAAGCTGGCATCACCTCGCGTAATGGTAATCAGAGATGGTTCTCAGATTCGAATTCCAGGCAGAGAGGTTGTACCTGGGGATTTAGCCATTTTGCACGAGGGAGATAGAGTGCCTGCAGATGGTTTTGTAGTACAGAGCGAATATTTATCAGTAGATGAATCCTTGCTGACAGGAGAGTCGGCACCGGTAATGAAAAATGAAACTTCAGAGAATCAATTGTACAGCGGAACATTAATAGTACAAGGAAAAGCCTTATTTAAAGTAACCCATACAGGCTTACAAACACAATTCGGAAAAATAGGGGTAACACTGAAAAACTTAACCCCGGAAAGCACCCGGCTTCAACGTGAGATGAAAGTTTTAATCCTTCGTTTGTTCATTGGGGGAGCTTTTATCAGTATTGGGGTTATAATTGCTTTTTACATAACTCGAGGTGCATTATTGCACGCTATTCTCAATGGATTAGCAGCAGCTATGGCATTGCTTCCGGAAGAATTTCCTGTAGTACTTACCATATTTATGGCTATAGGTGCGTGGAGGTTGTCTAAATCCAATGTATTAACACGAAAACCATCGGCGATAGAGACGCTCGGCTCAGCGACCGTTTTGTGCAGCGACAAAACGGGAACGATTACCCAAAATAAAATGGAAATAAGCGCTTTATTTACAGGGCTTCAAGTTTACCATAAAAATGATTTTGAATCGAATCAGGAAAATATCGGCTCTTTGTTGGAGACATTATGTTATGCATCTCAGGAGTCCTCCATTGACCCAATGGAACAGGCTATTGTTTCTGAGTTTAATCGGTTTGTCACCCAATATAAAAAGCCGACTTTCGTGAAAGAATATCCGCTGAGCAAAGACTTACTTGCTATGACCCGGGTGTATTCTACTGAAAATAAAGAGCAATTAAGCGCTTATTGCAAAGGAGCTCCCGAAGCTGTTTTCTCCCTTTGCCAATTACCGGATAATATTATGTCAATGTATTCCGCCCATGTTCATGAACTAGCGGCAAAAGGATTTCGGGTATTGGCAGCTGCGAAAGGTGAGATTGAGCAAAATAATCTTCCTGAAGAACAGCAAGAGTTTAGATTTACCTTTACCGGATTAGTTGCTTTTGAAGATCCCATCCGTCCGGAGGTTCCTGAGGCTATTCGTGAGTGTACCAATGCCGGTATCAAAGTCATCATGATAACAGGCGACTTTCCAGCTACAGCTAGTAGTATTGCTCGGCAAATCGGTTTGCCCAATCCAGATATGGTCCTCACTGGCTCTGACTTAAACAATATGAGTAGTCTTGAGTGGAGAGAAAAAATGACCAAAACAAATGTATTTGCCCGCATAGTTCCCGAACAAAAGCTCAAAATTGTAAATGCCCTTAAAGAAAATGGAGAAATTGTAGCCATGACGGGGGATGGTGTAAATGATGCTCCTGCTTTGAAAGCAGCTGATATTGGCATTGCGATGGGGCTTAAAGGCACAGATGTAGCTCGCGAGGCTGCATCATTGGTGT
The DNA here is from genome assembly GCA_964449535.1 of uncultured Saprospiraceae bacterium. GTDB lineage: Bacteria > Bacteroidota > Bacteroidia > Chitinophagales > Saprospiraceae > SLDF01. Next base: position 5,644 of record CAYUZA010000112.1, on the reverse strand, counting down.
TATTAGATGATCATTTTGCTTCTATCGTCAAGGCTATTCGTGCCGGTAGGCGAATTTTTGACAATCTCCAAAAAGCCATGTCCTACATAATCGCCATTCATATTCCCATCATCGGATTGGTGTTGCTGCCAGCTTTTTTTTCCTGGCTTCCCATTTTGTTGATGCCTATACATATTGTCTTTTTAGAGTTAATCATTGATCCTGTATGTTCTATCGCGTTTGAATCCGAGCGAGAAGAAAAAGGAATTATGAATAGACCACCGCGAAAGGCTAATGAGTTGTTTTTTGGATGGAAAAAAATAGCGCTCAGCTTATTTAAAGGTTTGTTATTGCTTGGCATCGTGGTGTCTGTTTATTTTCTTTCTTTGGAGGAGGGACACAGCCCTGATGAGGTTAGAGCTATTGCGTTTTCATCATTAATTGTAGGAAACGTGTTTTTGATAGTTACTTCTTTGTCTGATACCAGGAGCTTTTTATCTGTCTTGCTGGAAAAAAATGTGGCCTTGTTAACCATCGCGACACTGGCATTTGCCATACTTTGGCTCTCCATGAACTTATCTTTGCTTCAAAACATATTTAGTTTTTCTTTTCCTGGATATAATCACTTGCTGATAGCCATAATGGCTGCTCTAGGTATGCTTTTGATATTGGAATTTGTAAAATTTGGTAAACAATATTGGAAGAATAGGAGCTATCGAAGTTAATCTGAACTTGGTATTTTTTACGCAAGAACTCATGCGGCGGGCATTTTATAGGCTTATATTTACTAACTAGAGATGGGCTTGATTCACTTAAACTATATATTTATTATAATAAATTTATATATTTACTGGTCAGTTATAAAATTGATTATAATTTTTATTTTACATTTCCTTTGTGCTCAATCTGTGCTTTTTATGCTCTATATGAAAAGTAAAAACTCACCTGCTTAGTTTAAAAATTAAAGTTCTTATATGAAGATTAATCTACTGCTTATCCTATTATTGTTTTGTATAAATAGGTCTGTAGCTCAAAATACCCGGATTAATACCTATGGAAATATAGGTTGGTACAATTATTTCGGTACTTTCAAAGTGTCTCCCAAATGGAGCATTCATACAGAATATCAATGGCGTAGAGACCGTTTTATTACAAACTGGCAACAAAGTTTGTTGCGAGTGGGTATTAATTATCAGCTTTCTCCGGGGGTTCTTTGTAGGGTAGGGTATGGGTGGATTGAAACTTATCCGTATGGCGAGCTGCCCATTAATATTTATGGTAAGGATTTTACTGAACATCGGCTCTTTCAGGTGGTGCAGCTCTCTCATAAAGAAAACATTATTGATATTTCACATCGTTTTATGTTGGAGCAGCGCTGGGTGGGGCGATACACCTCTGCAGATGTAGCAGCAGAAGATGATTTTCCGCTACTTCATCGTATGCGATATTTGTTGAGGCTACAAGCTCCATTTATTGGACGGGAAATAGCCCCACGAACCCCATATTTTGCCGCATACAATGAAGTTTTCATCGGATTTGGGCGCAATGTCAATGCCAATGTTTTTGACCAAAATAGAATAGGCATTCTGGCTGGATATCGATTTAACAAAAACTTCAGACTGGAAGCAGGTTATCTGAATCAAATAGTCCAGTTTGGCCGCCAGTTAAACGGTCAAAATATTTTTCAATATAATAACGGGGTTATTGTAAATGCAATGTTGCAATTAGATTTGATGCATAGGAGGATATAGATTATTCAAGTCTACTCCAATAAAAAACCGCATATTTTCGTTTAAACTAAAAATAAATACAATGGAGAATAAGTCTCTTCTGAAAACCATGATGCCCTCCCTGGCCATTTTTGCCGGATTGCTGGTTTTAGGACTATTCATGTATCGAGGTTTAAAGACATTTAGTGATAAAGACAGAGTAGTTACCGTAAAGGGTCTTGCTGAGATGAATATGACAGCAACAGCATCTGCTATTCAGCTGAGCTATTTTTTTTCAGGTGATAATTTGCAACAAATTATTCAACAAACCGAAAATAAAAAGAATGCTATTGTGTCCCATTTGACAGATAACGGAGTATCAAAAGAGGATATCAAAGTGAATAATATTGGCGTGAATGACAGACAGGCCTATTATGAATATCAATGGATTAATGGCCAGCAGGTGCAAGTTAAGATAGATCGCTATACCATAGTCCAAAGCCTCACCATTCAATCCAAAGAAGTAACGTCAACGGAGGACGAGGCTGCAAAAATTACCTTAGATTTAGCTAGAAAAGATCTCACTTGCAATGTGACAACCAGCTATACTTTTCCTGAATTAAATTCCATCAAGCCTCAATTGATTGCGGAGAGTACCAAAAATGCCCGGATTTCTGGAGAACAATTTGCCAATGATTCTCAGGCTAAATTGGGAAAGATTAAAACTGCGTCCCAAGGACAAATTACCATTGCTGGAAGGTATTATTATGATGAAGAAACGGGCGAGTCTCAAGACAAGCCGCGCGAACCTTACATACAAAAAGCAAGGGTAGTAAGTACTATTGTGTTTTTTTTAGAATAGCTATTCGCTAATTCTTCCCTGGTCACAATATACATTTACTCTATCTGATTTTAAAAATCCAGCTAAAGTCATACCATGCGTTTCTGCCAGTCGTATGGCACCTTCTGAAGCAGCACCTAATGCAATCAAACAGGGTATTCCGGCGCGTAAAGCCTTCTGCACCAGCTCAAATCCAATTCTGCCGCTCAAAATGACAAAATGGTTTTGAAGTGGGATGTTGCCCAGGTACAATTGTTTGCCAATAAGCTTATCCAACGCATTATGTCGGCCTATATCTTCCTGAACATCTATCAATGTCCCCTCTTTGTCCAATAAAAAGGCTGCATGAACCCCTCCTGTTTGGGTAAAAAGTGGCGCATGACTGGCTAGTTTTTCCGATAATGCATACAATGTCGAGGTGGCAATATTGGGTTTTTCCGGAATGCAGAGGTAAGGAAAATCCTGGCAAACATGATCCAAACCCGGTTTGCCGCAAATGCCACAGGAAGATGCCACGAAAAAGTTTCGGGACTGCTGTTCTGGAACAAAGGTGGATCTCCCTGATAATTGAACATCCATTCTCGTTACGACTATGTCCTGACCCTGACCGGGTTGATAAATATTAAATCCATTTATCTCATTTTCAGCATGTATGATACCTTCCGTATACAAAAAGCCCCGGCATAAAAATTCATCCTGTCCGGGTGTACGCATGGTTATGCTCAATGGATGGGGTTGCCAGCTAGCTCCTGAGGGAGGCATGAGTCTGATTTCTAAAGGTTCTTCAGCCGCAACAATATCCTGAATCGACCTGGCGATGCTGCCTTCCCATCGTCTTATTTCTTTGCTATTCGAGGATTGTTCCATTGTTTATGCCTTGTTTACAAGGGTATTACCCTGTCTCCAATCTTTAAAATGCCACTTTGCACTATTTTAGCGGTAACACCACCTCGGTTTGCCATGGCTTTGAGGCCACCAGGTCCCAATACTTTATTCATTCGGCTACAAGGATGACATTCTCCCGTTATTTCAAGCACTGCTTCACCAATCTGCAGCCGTTTGCTGATCATATCCATCAGCGATGTCCCCCGCACTACAAGATTCCTACGGGTTATTCCCAATGGTATTTCCATATTCAACTCAGCCGCTACTGCTTCCAGATGTTCCGCCTGTATCAGGGTTACTTCTCTTTTGCCGCTTTTGGCATAATGGTCTCCTTCTATGCCCATGCCTGCTGACAAATGTGCTTCCTTTCTGATGTCAACATCCTGCTTTCTTTTGGGTCTTAAGACTATGTATTCCAGCACACCATTCATGGCCTATACTTTTTTATGATCAAATATAGTCAAATTATAACAACTGTACAAAACCGTAAACAGGTGATAGGTCATCCCGTCAAAACTTCGTATATTTACAATTAAAATATAACTGTTCCCTCCATGCCTGTATTCAGCCATTTGCACGTGCATACCCAGTTTTCATTGTTGGATGGAGCCGCTCAAATTTCTGGTCTCTACCAAAAAGCGATAAAAGATGGAATGCCAGCCATCGCTATTACCGATCATGGCAATATGTTTGGCGCCTTTCAGTTTGTGGCTGAAGCCTATAAACATAGGAGTAATCCAGACAATCCTGATGACAAATCACTAAAAGTCAAGCCTATTGTAGGCTGTGAGTTTTATTTGGTTGAAAATCGCCATCAAAAACAGTTTACTAAGGACAAAAAAGATAAACGTTATCATCAATTATTTTTAGCCAAGAATGAAAAAGGGTACCACAATCTAAGTAAACTTTGCTCTTTGGGTTACATGGAAGGGCTGTATTCAAAGTGGCCTCGAATAGATAGAGAATTGGTGCTCAAATACCATGAAGGGCTAATCGCAACTACCTGTTGTTTGGGTGCAGAAGTACCACAGGCTATTTTGCAACATGGAGAAAAAGAGGCTGAAAAAATCTTTAAATGGTGGTTGGATATTTTTGGTGAAGATTATTATGTAGAGCTACAACGGCACAATTTGCCCGAACAGATTAAAGTGAATGAAGTGTTGTTGCGTTTTGCAGATAAACATAATGTGCCCATCATCGCTTCAAATGATTCTCACTATGTAGATCAGGAGGATGCCAATGCGCATGATATTCTGCTGTGTGTCAATACAGGCGATATGCAGTCCACCCCAAAAGCAACAGACGAGGAGTCAGGTAGAGGTTATCGATTTGGTTTTCCAAATGATGAGTTTTATTTTAAAACTCAGGCAGAAATGGGAAAACTTTTTGCCGATCTTCCGCAGGCGCTGGATAATACCAATCAGATTGTCGATAAAGTAGAATTGCTAAGCCTGGAGAAACAAATAGCACTGCCCAATTTTCCTATCCCGCCCAATTTCAAGGATGATATGGATTATCTGCGGCACCTGACCTATCAAGGAGCCCGAAAACGCTACAAGGAGATATCCCCGGAAATTGAAGAACGCCTCAATTTTGAATTGTTCACCATCGAAACCATGGGTTTTGCCGGTTACTTTTTGGTGGTTTCTGACTTTATAAAAGCAGGCAAGGAAATGGGTGTATATGTGGGCCCGGGTCGGGGTTCAGCAGCAGGATCAGCCGTTGCCTATTGTCTGGAGATTACAAATATTGACCCCATTAAATACAATTTGCTATTTGAGCGTTTTCTCAATCCAGAAAGAAAATCTCTGCCGGACATAGATACAGATTTTGATGATGAGGGGCGTCAGAAAGTGATCGACTATGTGGTTAAAAAATATGGCAAAGAGCAAGTAGCACATATCATTACTTATGGTTCCATGGCGGCCAAGATGAGCATTAAAGATGTAGCCAGGGTGCTGGATCTACCTCTACCGGAGGCCAATGGACTGGCCAAGTTGGTGCCGGATAAACCTGGCATAAAGCTGGGAAGGGTGTTGCATGCCCCCTTACAAGGAGAAAAGAGTCTTTCCGATAAGGAGCAATTGGTCAAAGAAGATCTGGAGTCAGTGGAGAAATTGCGCGAAATATATAATGGTGCAGATCTGCTCTCAAAAGTACTCCATGAAGCCGATACATTGGAAGGTTCTGTCCGGAATACCGGAATTCATGCAGCAGGAATCATCATTGC
>CAYUZA010000111.1:0-8836 GCA_964449535.1 uncultured Saprospiraceae bacterium | reverse complement strand
ATTAACCCCTCAGTTGTCATGTGATTCCTTGTCAACAACCGGCGTTTACTTCACCTGGTTGCCTGTGCAGACTGCAGTGGGGTATGAGGTCACATACAATGGAAATACGGAGATTGTAAACCAACCTCGTTACGAAGTTCTCAATTTACAACCTGGTAGCATGACTGATGTAACCATAACAGTGATTGCAATTGGAAATGGAATCTGTGGCAATAGCGATCCTGCTTCAATTACTTGTACTTCACTGGCTTGTCCAAATGTTCAACTGGTTGCTGAAGATGATGATTTAGATATTTGTAAACTGCCAAGTGGCAACAATACTCAGCTTAAAGTCAATGTTACCAATTCCGATGGCACTGGATCAGGTGTTTGGACAGGGCCAGGGGTAAATTCTTCAGGATTATTTAATCCCGATGTTGCGGGTGTAGGTACACACTTGGTTACATATACATTCACGGAACAATATTGTCCTTATAATGTGAATATTATTGTGAAGGTTCATATTCCTCCGGTAGCAGAATGGGTTGCAGATAAATACTTAATTTGTTTAGATGATGTTGCCGAAGTTCAATTTACAGGTTCAATTCCTAGAGGAGGTACTCCGATTTGGGACTTTGATGGAGCAGAAATAGTATCAGGATCGGGAATGGGGCCATATGTACTTAAATGGAATACCTCTGGTAAAAAGAATATTTCACTGAAAATTCTAGATAGTCTATGTGAATCTGAATTGTATACGCGCACTATTGATGTTGAGCAACCATTAGAGGCTCCAAATATTACCTGTGAATCGAACCCTATATCTGTCAGGTTTTATTGGGATCCAGTTCCTAATGCTTCTGGTTATATAATTGTAATTAATAATGGTTCACCTATAAGCCTTTCTGCCGTCGATACCTCGTATTTAATTAGTGGGTTAAATCAAGGAGACCGTATTACTATAACCATTTATGCTGAAGGCACAGGTGTATGTGGAAACAGTATAAGCATTGATTTTGAGTGTGAAGCAAAACCTTGCCCTCCAATCTCAGTTGATATTGATCCAGTAGCAGCTATTTGTTTAAAACCCAATAGTGCACCGGTAAATTTAAAATTGAACATTACAGGTAGCAATCAAACCGGATCTGGAGTGTGGAATGGGCCGGGTGTTGATCAAAATGGTGTTTTTGATCCCAAAGTTGCAGGAGCGGGTGTACACCTTGTTCAGTATAGATTTTCTGAAGAGTTTTGTAACTACTTTGCATCTGTAGAAATTACGGTGCATCCACTTCCGATTGCCAATTTTAATGATGCGGGTCCTATTTGCAAAGGAAGTAGTGTTGATTTTACATTTAATGGTCAATTTGTTCCTGGAGCATTATTTCAGTGGAATGTAGACGGAGGCCAAATTATTAGCGGAACAGGTACAAACAGTATTTCTGTTAGGTGGACCACTTCTGGTACCAAAACCGTCTCACTAATATTAACTGAAAATGGTTGTCCATCTGAACCATTCAGCAGAGATATAGTTGTGGAAGAGCCTCTTCAGGCTCCAATTATAACATGCGAGCCCTCTACCACAGAAATACTGTTTTTATGGGATCCTGTGAGCGGTGCTCAGCAGTATGAAGTTTCTGTCAATGGAGGATTCATAACAACTGACCTACAACGATTAATTGATGGCCTCACGGTAGGTCAACAAGTTACCATTTCTGTAACCCCGATAGGCAATGGTCCTTGTGGCAATGGTCCAACTACTATACTAACCTGTGAGGCAGAACCTTGTCCGATCATAAATGTCAACATTGCTAATATACCGTTTATTTGTTTGCAGAGTTCAACCAATAGTATTGACCTTCAAGTAAGTGTTACCGGTGAAGTAAATGTAGGTACAGGATTTTGGTCAGGAAAAGGGATAATTGATCCTGTAACCGGAATCTTTGATCCCAAAATAGCTGGAGTGGGTATTCATGAAATTATTTATCAATTTAGGGAGAAAGGTTGTAATTTTTATGATACCTTATTAGTGGATGTTAGACCTCAACCTTTAGCGGCTTTTGATGCTGATAGTCCTTTGTGTGTAAACCAAGCAGGAAATATTCAGTTTAAAGGCAGTGCAGCAGGCGGTGAAGCTTATATTTGGAATCTTGATGGCGCCAATATTTTGAGTGGATCTGGAACTGGTAATCTTTCTGTTTCATGGTCTTCTGCAGGATCAAAGAATGTGCAATTAAGGGTCGAAGAAAATGGATGTATTAGCAATACAGAACAACGCACCATCCAAGTTGTAGCTCCGTTGGCGGATCCCGTAATTAGGTGCAACTCAACATTAACTTCTGTATCATTTGTGTGGGATGAGATAGTAAATAATGAGGGTTACTTAGTTTCTATTAATGGAGGGGCACCATTTGTTTGGAATAGCAATAGCTATGACTTACCTAATATGACTACAGGTGATTCAGTTACGATTCGGGTAATAGCTATTAGCACAGGACCATGCGGAAATAGTCTTCCGGACGAATTGACTTGTTACGCAGCAGATTGCAAAGATGTGGTTTTAAGTATAGTTCCTGTTCAGCCTATTTGTCTATATCCAAATGCCACGGGCATTAGATTAGTTGCTAACGCTACCAATGGATATGGAGGTGGAACATTTTCATGGTCAGGAACTGGTATAACAGACCCTCAACAAGGTACTTTTAATCCTTTGGTTGCTGGATTGGGTAGCCATGAGATTACGGTGACATACAAGGAATCAGTGTGCCCATACAGGGCCACCTATACAGTTGAAGTGGTTGGTATTCCAACTTTCGAGACAGATGTTCTTTCTCCTGAATGTTTTGGAATATATGATGGACAAATTAATGTTTTCAACTTTGATAATGGTACAGCACCCTATCAATTCTCCATTAATGGTGTTAATTACAACAATAATCCATCATTCAATGGCTTGAGACCAGGTGCTTACCAAGTTTATGTAAAAGACTTGAATGGTTGTATTTCTCAACAAACTGTAAATCTTATTCAGCCAGAGCGCCTTACAGTAGATCTAGGTCCTGATATTCTTGTAGAGGCTGGGGATGAAACTTTATTGACGCCTATGTTTAATGTGCCAGACAGTGAAATTGCTAAATACTTGTGGTCAGGAAATGGTTTAGATTGTATTAACTGCCCTGAAGTCAAAGTGATTTTATATGACCAAAGCCGCATTTATATTGAAGTGGAAGATATCAGAGGTTGTAAAGCTGTTGATGACATCAATATAGTAGTCAAGAAAAAAAGGAGGGTATATATACCTGGAGCCTTTAGTCCAAATAATGATGGGATAAATGATTATTTTACTGTATTTGGTGCCGAAGAGGTAGAAGAAATTTCTCTTTTGCAAGTTTTTGACAGATGGGGCGAAAAATTATTTACTAAATCGAAGCTGCCTCCAAATGTTGAAAACGAGGGCTGGGATGGTTCCTTTGGGGGCAAGAGTTTAAATCCGGGAGTATTTATTTATCATGCTCGAGTCAAATTTAAAGACGGTTCTACAGAGGATTACCACGGAGATGTGACCTTATTGAAAAATTAAATAGGTTAAATCACTATAAATCAGGGCTAATTGAATTCAATTGGCCCTGATTTATTTTAGGATAGAGTCCTCCTGGGAAAAATAAACGTGAAGAAAATACCTTATTCGAAGTATTGGCTTTGTTTGGTATTTATTGTCGGATACCAAAGACGTATTTTTATTTGGAAAGGTGGAATTTCCTTTCTTACCATAATTGATTAAAACTCGAGCCTATTTTGTCTCCATCAGGCAGAATTCGTGTAAGTAATTTTCCATTCTTTCTTTGCTTCAATCCATAAAGCCTCAAATACAGGAAAAAAAGGATAAAAATACAGGCCGTTGGATTCCGCCTTTTTTGCTGGTGGTAAAATGACTATTGGCGATTGATTCTTCAATATCTTGTAGCAAATATAAATTACCGCAAGATGAGTTTACCGGAATTATTTTCTGAACCCATTGACCAATTGTATATTACAAAAGGGTGTAAACCGGGAACATGTATATTCAAAATATTACCTGGTTCAATTTTTCCATTAAATAAGATAGAGCCTTTGGCATCAAATAAAGTAAATGATGCTAGACCTCTCGCTTCAGGAGATAAACTAACTGCTATGTTATCCTTATTTTGTTGGAAAATTTGCAATGTTTCAGATGGCACACTTTCTACAAAACGGGTACCTAGATTTTCCATCCTTCCATCGATGTCATGCTGCCAGAGCGTGTAATATGCTGAGCTACTTCCACAATTTTCATCTGTAAAAAAATATTCCCCTGTCTCCGGTTGATTTGCTGGTATAAATGCTATTTCTGAAGGATTATTCCTGTCCCTGCCTCGATGAATTGAGAATCCTGCATTTTGATAACTACTATTTATAGTCCAACTTAGCTTGGAAGCACTCGAAGACACTCGATTTGCATCAAAGGAGATTAAGGAAACAGGAAGTGCGCATTCATGTTCTTCCATGGGACCAAATACGCCACTTGGGGTGAGACACAGCGGCAATAAAGAATACGCCATTTTAGCATTTCCACCATCCTGCTCACCTGCTGAAAGAGTTCTTTTATTTTGATTGGTACCAATGGAAAAGTGCATCACGGAATTGGTATTGATAACGTGCCCCAAACCATGACCATGTCCTATTTCGTGCAATGCTACGGACTCAAAATCATATTTTCCCCCTGCAGCAGGGGCAGGGCCGTACTCCCAATTAATATTTGAATTAAAGCCTATATCCATTTCGTTTAAATACCAGACGGTGTTTTGTTGTTGACAATTACTATTGCCTTGAGCTGAAAAATATGAATAGCAAATTCCTAGCGTGCCACCACCCAGACTTGCCCAATAAACAGCATTTGTACCATCTAAACTATTAGTGTTTATGGAGGTTGTACCGTCTATAATTGCGTTAAAAAAGGTATTACATTGCCAGGTTTCGAGTGCTCGCTCAAATGATTCAACACGATTTTGGTTTCCATTAAATGAAGTGCTAAGTTTCAGGGTATAGCCACCTGCATTATTTTTATTTACCAGTAAAATTTTATTGCGGTTTGATGAGCCCCAATTAAAAAAATCAGAATTGATGCATAAATGTGAATAGGGTACAGTTAAGGACGTATTTGAATCAAAATTTGTTCCTCCAGCAGTTTGAACACGCACAAAGCCTGTTCCTGCCGCTTGAGCAATTTTATTTACCACGGAAGTATTCGACCAGGATACATTATCACTGCTTACTCCAGAGGAAATCCAACTTCCACCTCCATTATCTGCGTTTCTGTAAAATATGGTTCCCTGCGTTGCGCCAAAATTATTTCCAGTTATATTGAGGTAATCTGATGCCAATATCGTTCCTGCCGGGGATGTTGAAGGTGTAAATCCGCTAATATTAACAACGCGACTTACAGCGTTTTGGGTAAATGGTCGCGCTATGTAAGGTTCTCCATCTGGAGTTTTTATAATTTGACCTGTAATAAGTTGAATTTTTTCAAATAGGGAGGATTCGCTTTCTGGTGCTATGGCGTATGTATCCATATATTGTCCAAACTGATATACAATTGCACCTTGGCTGTGTTCAAATGCGGTATATTGTTTAATCTCAGGATTTAATCTCAAGGCATGTGTGTCTGCAAATGTTGATTCTTCTTCGTTAAGGAATAAAATATATTCAAAATGGGGGTCTACAATCAAATTTGGATTGACCACCAAAGCTTGGTCACCATAAATTCCTCCGGGTGTCAGCAAAGATAATTGTGACTCAGAACGACCGCTTTTAAGCCATGCTTTAACTTCCATGAGATGGTTAGTCATGATGAGGCCATTTGAATTGGCGAGATAGGTACTGTTATTGATAGGTTTGACGAGTGCAATAGCCGAAGCAGAGCGCACTCTATACTCTAAAGAAAGCGGGATTGTCATGCACTGTGACATGAGGGAAGGAATCCAACCCACAGTTAAAACAAAAATCAAGGTAATTACACGCATACTGGTTTCTTATAGTTACAAATATAATAACAAAATAACTATAATCAATCGGCAATCAATCCAATAGGTTAAAATATCCTCGAAATATAAGAGAGGGGATTAGTATTACATTTTATTGGCGTTTGTGAACATCCTATCCCAACGTAAACCATCCGAATATCTTGCATTTTTGGACGATAACCATATAAATAAAGGTTTTCCGACTATGTGGTCTTCTGGGACAAACCCCCAAACCCTACTGTCTTCAGAATTGTTTCGATTGTCACCCATCATCCAATAATAGTCCATTTGAAAAGTATACGTGTCAGTAATGTTACCATCAATTTTAATTTGATCTCCGGCAATTTCAAGATCATGCCCTTCAAAAACATCGATTATCCGCCTGTACAACGCTATATTTGTTGCATCAATTTTTACGGTGCTACCCTTTTTAGGAATAAAAATCGGGCCATAATTATCTGCGTTCCATCTACCGAAATGTACCGCATCGTGAGGGAAAAAATAATCAGTAATGCGATAGTCAAGTGTTTGAAGCTCCACGTTTATATCAGGCGATAAAGTTTTGATTTTTTCTACTTGTTCATTGTTGAGATTGAAATACCCATCTCTTGCGTTTTGATCAGCCAAATTGACTCCCCACTCTTGTAATTTAATCAAATTGAGTTGGCTCTCAGTGGTTGTGATACGATAAGTGTATTGTAAATGACTTGGATTTACTGCTTCTTTTCCATTAATAAATACTTGTCTGTTCCTAATTTCAAGCGTATCTCCCGGAAGCCCAATACAACGTTTGATATAATGATCTTTTTTGTCTATCGGTCGTACAATAACTTCCTTTTTTGTTTGTTCTGGGTTAGCATTAAAATTTCGAATAAAGTCATTGATATTGAAAGATCTTTCCGGACGTAATATGATAGAGTCTCCGTCTGGATAATTGAAAACAACTGGGTCATTATGTTTTATGGTTTGGAGAGCCGGCAACCGCCAGTAAGGGAGAGAAGGTTTACTTAAATAACTCTCGCCATCTATTTTTGGAAGTCTATTGTGCAATAGAGGAACTTGTAATACGGTCATAGGCATTCTTATTCCGTAATGCGCTTTGCTTACAAAAAGGTGATCCCCAACTAAAAGGGAGCCCTCCATAGAAGAGGTGGGAATCATATAGGCCTCTATGAGAAACATCCTGATGAATGCAGCAGCAAAAACGGCAAAAACAGCAGACTCTATCCACTCTCTAAATCCATTTTTATACAAAGGATCCCTTTGGAGGCGAGATAGGGCCATACTATCTTTTTTGTGGCGAGCTGCTTTGAGGGTTTGTGAAAATTCCTTCTCTTTCGGAACGATCGGCCCTTGGTATGTGGCCTGATTATCTTTACCAATAAGGTAAAATACAGCGGGAGCAAATACAACCGCCAATACACTATGCCAAAATCTGTAATATCCAAAACTGCGAACCAAGTCAACTGCCATTCCCGTATAGATAAAGATATTGACTACCGGAAATAAAAGCCATAGTGCATATAAAGGCTTGCGACCAATTATCTTACTCCATTCTACAAAGTTTAACCCTGGCAAGAACGCGCTTTTTGCGTTAATTCCTGCCTTTTTAAAAAGAGGAACTAAAGTCACACAAACTAAAGCATATGTGAGTACTAAAAATATAAGAACTTCCATTTGTATGATTCTTTTTAATGTATTTGTATAACGAAGATTTGTATTAAGCGTGTATTGAACCTAGGTCCAAACGTAATGAAATTTCGACCAAAATTGCCAAATTCCAGACAGGAATTATATCAAGCAAGGTTGTGAAAAACACGTTGTACATCATCATCTGCTTCTATGGATTCGATCAAATCTAGTACTTCATCCATTTGTTCTTCAGACAATTCTTTGTGATTTAAAGGAATATAACATAATTCATTGGAGACAGTTTCCAATTGTTTGTCTTCCAAAAATTTCTGCATATTCCCAAAATCGTTATAATCTGTGTAAACCCAAATTTGACCATCTTCTGCCTCTATCTCTAATGCACCTGCATCAATCAAGTCCAATTCAATATCATCCAACGATACTTTCGAAGCATCTAATTTGAATAAACCTTTTCGCTGGAACATAAAAGTTACAGATCCTGTAGTTGCCAAGGAACCATTTTTTTTATTGAAATACATACGTATATTGGCCACTGTACGCGTTGGATTATCCGTTGCGGTTTCAATGATAAGCGCAACACCGTGAGGCGCATACCCTTCATAGCTAATCTCTTCAAAGTCTTTCATGTCTTTCGAAGAGGCTCTTTTTATAGCAGCTTCAATACGATCCTTTGGCATGTTTACACCTCTTGCATTTTGAATAGCCGCTCTCAAACGCGCATTATACTCGGGGTTGACTCCGCCTTCTTTAACAGCAATGGCAATATCCTTTCCAACTCTGGTAAATGCTTTGGCCATCTTGTCGTATCTGGCAAACATTTTATGTTTTCGCTTTTCAAATGCTCTTCCCATCTGTTTTGTTTGTTTTATGTGTTGGGTACAAATTTAAGGAGACTTTTTAATCCTCCTCTCATATCGTTAATTTTTAAATTTATTGCATATCATATATTAATATTTTAAATATATAAAAAACAAATTGATAATTTATTGGGCCATTTGATAATGATATTTAAATAGAGGAGATCGATATTTTTACATCAAAAACATATACGAAAATAACAATTGTTACAAAAGCTCGCCTGAAAAAGTCCTATATTCGCACATTCATTTTAAGCGAGATTAAATACATTTTACCATCATGCAAAAAATACACAAAACAATAATTATTGG
>CAYUZA010000110.1:2708-8913 GCA_964449535.1 uncultured Saprospiraceae bacterium | reverse complement strand
CTTGATACGAGCCATAGGGGTGGATATGCCACCGCTTCGCTTTGTGAAGATGTAGCAGAACTAAGGTTCTAAGGTATGAAATAGGTGAAAGGCTGTCCGAGAGGATGGCCTTTTGCTTTTTAGATCAGGGTTTTTTGTTCTCTATTTCAGGTCTCCTAAATATGTTACTCGTTCTGAAAAAAAGTTGTTCGATTATCGAATCGTTATCTTCCGTAATAATAATACCACCATCTCAAATGATATGATGGCGGTATTATTAATGTTTTTAGTAACAAACCAGGTGTATGTCGAAATCATCGAAAATGTTAGAATAGATCAATTCTCTTTTAGTCAGAGAATTTACCGTTAAACTTATTTTTAAACTACGAAATAAAAGTATCAAGAGACAGGGATATCCACTGCAGACTTATTGGCTGATTTAGGCAATTTAGGAAGGGAAAGCGCAAGGATTCCATCAACATAAGATGCTTGCAATTTGGACTTATCTGCTTGATCTGGAAGTAGAAAAGATCTTACAAAAGAGCTAGTTAAGAATTCTCTCCTAGTATAATGCTCTTTCTTTTCTTCTTTCTCTTCTTTTTTTTCTGCTTTAACGGTAAGTCTGTCACCTTCTAACTTTATTGAAAAATCATCTTTTTGGTATCCTGGCGCCGCAAAGTCTATCTGAAAACTAGTTTCATTTTCTTTAATATTTACAGCGGGCAATTGGTCTAAATTAGATTTCCAATTGGTGGGAGACCAAAAAGATTCGTCATCCCAAAATCTGGTTACAAACGCGGGTAACCATTCTTTTTTCATCTTAGGTTCCATAAAATAAAAGTTTTGGTTTTATAATAACCAAAATTACATTGAAAGAAACCTCACTTTAAATGATTAGCATCATAGTGGTAGATGATATTGATAAAATAGGTTATAAAAAATGTATTATTGTTTTTGAGAAAATTTGCCACCTGATTCTTGTATCAAGTCGCGCATTAGATAGAGGGTTTCTTGGAGGTAAATATCTTTCCGAAGGCCCTCTAGCCAGGTATCGTTTCTGACAATTCTACCTTCATCCAGCTGAATGTAGCTTAGGTCTTCAGCTGGATTTGTAGCTTTTAGCCCTGGAATCTCAATGTCTACAATCTTATCAAATTGTTTTTGAATATTTTCTCTTTCATTTATCCATTCTTTATAGGTTTTCAATTGAAGGCTATAAAATCTTTCCTCTCGTTGTTTTTTAAGCCTATTTGCTTGTTGTTGGATGGCTTGGAATACGGTGTCCTTGCCTATTCTTTCCTTACTCTTGGCAATTATTTTATTTTTGTCTTTGATCACATAAGTTTGTTGTCCGTAAGTTAGAGCTTCTATTTCGCTCCAAGCCATGGGGTGATCGTATTCCTTTTCTCCAATATCAATATACATATAGCTGTCGGGCAAAACAACATCAGGTACTACGCCTTTCAGTTGAGTTGAACCTCCATTGATACGATAAAACTTTTGCATAGTAAGTTTAATTTCGCCAAATGGTTTGGATTCTTGGTGGCTTCTAACCAACCTATCTAGGTCATAAAATCGCTGTACTGTTCCTTTTCCAAATGTAGCAGGACTACCTACTATAAGAGCTCGGTTATAATCCTGCATAGCTGCAGCCAATATTTCAGAGGCAGATGCACTAAGATTGTTTACCATTACAATAAGTGCTCCATCCCATTGAACTCTTGGGTCCTGGTCAGATAAGATTTGTGGTTTTTGATTTCTTGACTTTACTTGAACTATTGGACCGCTTTCGATGAAAAGGCCGCTCATATCAACAACATCTCTCAGAGATCCTCCACCATTATTTCTTAGATCTAGAATGATCCCCTTTACCTCCAGTTTCTTTAGCTTTTCTATTTCATTGGCTATATCTTTAGAGCATGAGCTGCCGTTCTCTTTTTCAAAATCGGCATAAAATTTTGGAAGACGAATGTACCCTATGTTATCTATAATTTCGCTGTGTTCAAGTATTGCAGATTTAGCAAAACCTTCATCTAATATAACTTCATCGCGGATTATAGTAATATCTTTCAGAGCTCCGTCTGCTTTTCGAACACTCAAAGTCACTTTACTGCCCTTTTTCCCCCTTATATGTTTAACTACATCATCCAGGCGCATTCCCCTAATATCCAATGCTTCACCCTCTTCTTGTTTTACTTTTAGAACTTGATCATTAACTTCCAGTTCTTTTTGTTTCCAAGCAGGTCCTCCCGGCACAATACTTTCGACCTTAGTATATTCGCCATCTGATTGCAATCTAGCGCCAATTCCCTCTAATCGACCTGACATACCGATATTAAAATCTTCTTTGTCCTTAGGACTAAAATAATTGCTATGCGGATCGAAAAGCTCTGTCAGAGCATTGACATAATCTGTAAAACGATCAGCTCTCCTTATTTGAGCTAGTCTGTCAAACCAGGTATCCATATTCTTTTTTACTTCCTGCCGGGATTCTTCTTCCAGTTGTTCAAATGTTTTGCGGTTGCTTAGGCTGTCGTTTTTATCTTGCTCTTCCTGTTTGTCCAACAACTTAGTCAACACTTCATATTTTAATAATTTTCTCCATCTATCTTGTAGAGCTTTTTCATCCTTTGGAAAAGGTATCTTGTCAGGATCAAATTCTATTTGCTCATTTACTGTGAAGTCAAATGGTTTTTCCAGTATTAAAGGATAAATCTGGCGGGCACGTAGCACGCAATTGTCCATTACTGTAAGAGATAGGTTGAAAAAGTCAAACTTTTCTTCTAAGAATTGATTATCTAGTTGTTTTTCATAAGCTTGTAACTGAGTGTATTCTTTTTGGGTTAGAAATCTTTTGCCAGAATCAATTCTTTTAACATAGGACTCGAAAGCTTTTATGGATACATTATCATCAAGTGTTATAGGCTCATAATGTAATTGCTGCAAAGCATTCAGCACCCCTCGAATAATGAGCGCTTCTCTGACCTGATTGGGGTCTCCTTCAGGAGCAGATTGCGCAACTGGAAATATACCCACAAATAGAGTCAAAAGCAAGCTAAACCCCGCCAATATAAATAGTCTAAATTTCATTTTCTTGTCCATGTTTAAATGCTGGAAAAAGTATTACGACATATATAACGTAAAAAAACACAATTTGGCTTAAACCTGATGGAGTAATATTGTTTTTTCGACTAAAAAGATGATTAAGCCTTTTAATAAAACAAATTAGGCACTTAAAAGCTTTTATAACATTCAGTTAATGCTCAAATCATAAGACTAATGCCAAATTAATTTTGATTTTTGTTTTCCATATAATTTATGGCTTCATTTGTATACTGCCAAATATATGTTGTTTATTATTGAGATTATAGTTTTATATAAGCTTAACATTTGGTTAATACAAAATAAACAATATAAATAACATTATAATTTCTTGTTAGTTAATTTTTATTATTGCTAATTTTGCAGCGCCATTTGGCATATTGAGTTATATATAAATACCTGGTTATTATGAGCGACGGAACTTCAAAGACGCGGTATTCAGATGAGGAGTTGGAAGAGTTTGACAAGTTGATCGACGAAAAATTAGAAAAAGCTAAGGAACAATTGCAGTTTTATCTTTCTCAGCTTAAAGACATGTCGGATAATTCAGATTCTAAAATTAAGGGTTTGGATGATGGTATAAGTACATCAGAAGCAGAACGACTTACTAATATGGCTGCACGGCAGAAGAAACATGTCCAGCACCTTGAAAATGCAAAAATTCGTATAAAGAATAAGGTATACGGTATATGTCGCGTTACAGGACAATTAATTTCCAAGGAGCGCTTACGAGCTGTCCCTCATGCTACATTATCTATTGAGGCTAAGAATGAGCAATAGCTGAATCGCTATTCTATTGTGTGCTTTATTAGAGGTCATTTAGAAACCTCATTTCTCCTTTTTTGCTCCATTGTAACTATTTAGTAATATGTTTGTGTAGATGGTTTATCTTTTTAAACAATAACTACAGTTTCGATTTACATTAGTCAATATTATAATTAATCAATATCAAAGATGTCTTTTGGTTTAGCCTCAGAACTCGTGTTTCCATTTTATATTCTTTCATGGTTTAAAGGCACTTACTTAGTTATTATTTATCTTTCTTTTTATGAGTTAAATACCTGAATAATTTGGTTGGCCTCCTTTAATTACTTTTATTTTTAAACCTGTATTTGAAGTATTTGTTTTTAAACAAAATTCCAATCATATCTTTGTATTTGAACAGAACACCTCATAAGAAAAGGTTGTTAGCTTTATATATTTTGAAATTAGAATGTTTAAATGCATTGTCCCTTGAATCGAAAAATTATCTTCATTAGTACTCTTATTTTGGCTGTTTTATTAATTGACCAAATTGTAAAATTTTGGGTTAAGACTCATATGGCTTTGGGAGATAACATACCAATTTTAGGTTTGTCTTGGGCAAATATTCACTTTCTTGAGAATAATGGAATGGCTTTCGGTTTGAGTATTGGCGGTGAATATGGTAAACTTGCTTTGAGTCTTTTTCGCATTGCGGCAGTTGGCTTTTTATTTTATCTGATAGCTAAATTAGTTAAAGAAAATGCTGGTTTGGGTATTTTAATTAGCTTCGGACTTATAGCAGCGGGCGCACTGGGTAATATTATTGATAGTGCGTTTTATGGCTTGATCTTTTCTGAATCATCCTATCATGCTGGAAACGTTGCTGTTTTATTTCCTGAAGAGGGTGGCTACGCAGGTTTTTTACATGGTAAGGTAGTGGATATGTTTTGGTTTCCAATGATTGATACTGTCTTACCTGAATCATTTCCAATTTGGGGTGGAGAGCGCTTTCAATTTTTTAACCCTGTATTCAATGTAGCGGACTCATCTATTTGTGTAGGAGTTGTATTATTTTTATTCTTCCAGAAAAGCTTTTTTTCCAAAGATAAGGAGTCAAGTATCAGTAAGGTTGATACCTTGTCCCATCCAGATCATGGAACTAACGCGACAGAAGACATAGACGCGTGATTCGATTTGTTTTTTGTTCTTTGTTCTTTGTTCTTTGTTCTTTGTTCTTTGTTCTTTGTTTTTTGTTCCTTGTTCTTTGTTCTTTGTTCTTTGTTGTTTGTTCTGCACTCATCATTCCTAAATCATAATTCCGCACGCAGAAATCATCATTCATAATTCATCATTCCGCATTCAGAAATCATCATTCATAATTCTGCATTCCGCATTCCTAATTCCGCATTCCGAAATCATCCTTCCGAAAGGACACAAAGCCACTACGCAAAGAGCCGCAAAGGCTTAACTTACTAAGATGATTATAAATTATTGCTTATCTGATTTTTATTAAACGAATAAAAACAAAGCGGGCAAGTCAGGAAAATTTAAGTACTAAAATAACTATGTTTGTATCTCATCTTTATGCCAAAAATCAACAACATACACGACCGGTTTGTCAGGGAATCGTTTTCAGACCCTGAGAGGGCAGCTGCTTCTTTGGAAACCTTATTGCCTCCGGAGATTAGTGTCTGCTTGGTATTGGAATCTCTGCAAGTGTTGAAGGAGTCCTATATAGATGGCGAATTGGCTGAATACTTTTCCGATTTGGTCTTTGAGGTGCCGATTAAAGAGAGTAAAGGACGCAAAGCTGATGTCGTACTGCTTTTTGAGCATAAGAGCAGGCCTGACAAACACGTTTTGATTCAGGTGGGGCATTATATGTTTTCGCACTATATGAAAACGATCCGGAAAAAAGAGCCACTGAAATTAATCATACCTGTAATCTACTATCAAGGAAAAAAGAAATGGAATACGCCACACTTGGGAGCATTATTCAAGGATTATCCGGATGAAGTTAGGGCGTATGTGCCCGACCTAAAGCATATCTTCGTAGCCTTGCACAGTTTACCAGATGAGACACTTATCTCCATGAAGCATACACTGATGGCTTCAGCCTTATTGGCACAGAAATGGCGGTCCGATCCAAATATGCTGGTTAAGGAGATGGATAAGATATTTTCGTTATTTGACACCGAATTAGATGACAGGAACTTTTTAGAAACGGTGGTAGTTTATATATTTAATGCTTCTGAGACAGAAGTGACCGTTGTCGAGCAAATTATGCAATATATTCCGCCCAAAGCAAAAGAAAACATTATGACTACTTACGACAAAATCATCCAGAAGTATAAGACTGAAGGCAAGAATGAAGGAAAAC
>CAYUZA010000110.1:0-2608 GCA_964449535.1 uncultured Saprospiraceae bacterium | reverse complement strand
GAAGGAAAAATAGAAGTTGTTCTGAATTCTTATGAAAAAGGGTTACCCATTCCCTTGATAGCCAATATCACCAATATGGAGGAGGAGCAAGTCAAGAAGATTCTCTCAGAGCGCAAGAAGGTGTAACTGTAGAGTTCTTTGTTTTTTTGTTCTTTGTTCTTTGTTCTTTGTTCTTTGTTATTTGTTCTTTGTTCATTGTTCCGTACTCATCATTCCTGAATCATAATTCCGCCTTCAGAAATCATCATTCATAATTCCGCATTCCGAAATCACTGACTTGTTCCTTGTTTTTTGTTCGTTGTTTTTTGTTATGTGTTTCGCACTCATCATTCCTAAATCATAATTCCGCATTCCGAAATCATCCTTCCGCACTCAAAAATCATCATTCATAATTCCGCATTCCTAAATCACTGACTTGTTCCTTGTTTTTTGTTCGTTGTTTTTTGTTATGTGTTCCGCACTCATCATTCCTAAATCATAATTCCGCCTTCAAAAATCATAATTCCGCACTCAGAATTCATAATTCCGCACTCAAAAATCATAATTCCGCACTCAGAAATCATAATTCATAATTCCGCATTCCGCATTCCGAAATCATCCTTCCGCATTCCTAAATCACTGACTTGTTCTTTGTTCTTTGTCAGTCCTTGCTGTACAATTCATGGACATTTTTTTCTTTATGGTCATTTCAAAGATATTTCTGATTAAATTTTTAGTAGGTTTACATTTGGAAATAGAAATAGCTTGAGCTTTCAGATTAAAATACCCGTTTTTGAAGGTCCATTTGACCTATTGCTTTTTTTCATTGAGCGAGATGAGCTGGATATCAATAATATTCCAATAGCGCAAATCACCAAGGATTTTTTAGACTATCTACACCACTTAGAAGAACTAAATATAGAAGTTGCTTCTGAATTTATCGTCGTAGCCGCTACGCTCATGCGTATCAAAGCTAAGATGTTATTACCTAGAAAGGATTTGGATGAATTGGGAAACGAAATAGACCCAAGGGAGGAATTAGCGCAAAAACTCATTGCCTACCGCCAATATAAGGATATTTTGGAAACCCTTTCAGAAATGGAAACCGAACGAATGAAACAGTTTGAACGGGGCTATACCGCTGCAGAATTATCCAATCTGGCAGGTATTGCATCTATGGAATCAGAATGGGAGAGCCTACAACTATATCAGTTATTAAGGGCATTTGAACGGGTAATGCAGAAGCTTGACCATAAAAAATCAAAAACCATACATCGCATCCGCCAATTCAGTTATACCATTCAGACACAAAAAGAAATGGTAGCTGCATTGGTACAAAAAAACAAACAAGTAGCTTTTGATCATATATTTACGTCTCTTGAAGATCGCATTCATGCCATTGTGACTTTTTTGGCTATTCTTGAAATGCTTAATTTGCAAGAAATTAGCTTAGTTAATGGCGAAGTTGTAAACGGATTCTATCTAATTCCCTATACAGAAAAACTAGAAACTATTGCAAACTAAATAAATATAACACCATGCAAAAATCAATTTTCCTTGTGTTGACATTATGCCTAACCATCGGCATTACTTTCGCCCAAACTTCGTTCTTCGGCGGCGTTGGAGGCGGATACTACAGCAGTGTAATTCTTGGACAACAAAATTATGGACAACGAGATCAGGCCAGCGATTATTTGTATGAAGCTGCTTATGGTATCCAATTAGGTGTAGACTTCAACAATATGCACATAATTCAAATAGACCCAACCATCCTTAATATCGGGGCCAATTATAAACCTTCACCAGCAACCGCTAATCTGGATAAGGATATTGCCCTTAGATACATCCATTTGCCACTCTCCTACCGTTTTGTTGTTAATGGGGGTAACAATGGGATGAACAAAGGAACACGTTTCTTTATAGGCGCTGGCCCATATATTAATATCTTGAATTCCGTGGAATATGAAACTGAAATCAATGACAAAGAAAGCAACCTTTATGAATACCTTACAGCTATACCATCCGGTGGAGGAGTCAACAAAAACATAAGCACTTTGAACAAACTCATACCCGATCGGAAAAATCCTGATTTTAAAACGCTGTACAATAGTATTGACCTAGGTGTTATGCTTATGCTGGGTGGACAAAGCTTCCTCACAGAAAATCTAAAACTTTCCTACGAAATTCGTGCAGGCATCAGCCTCAGCGATATCAATGCCCCAGATTGGCAATTGCCTAACTTTGATGGTAATTATGACGGAAGCCGCAATCTGTTTGGCGGACTACACCTGGGATTGTCTTATTATTTTTAATTTTTTATTAAATACTTTAATTTTTCATTAGCTCGTATTTTACCCTACAGTTTAGAGTACATTAGGAGCTACATTTTATTACCTTTATATCCATTAAACTAAATTATATGAAAATCAGTATTCAATTTACCGCTGATCTAGTGCTTGAAAATGTCGAACTGGCAGACAACGTAGCCAAAGAAATCATTGCTTATTTCGAAAAAAACGGAACATTGACAGAAGAGCACCTGGACCTTCTCATGAATGACCAAAGTGCCGATCTTTACGTGGAAGAAGTACTGGAAATAGGAGATGTATGCGAATATTCCGAAGATAGC
>CAYUZA010000109.1:0-8946 GCA_964449535.1 uncultured Saprospiraceae bacterium | reverse complement strand
ACATTGGCTTCTGGAAAATAAGTGGCACAGCAACCTTTGGGTATAGGATAGGATAGTGCGATGAATTTTTCTGCCAATCGCTCTACCCCATCATACCTACTAACCAAATCAATCACTTCTCCTTCTTGTATGCCCCTATTTTTCATGTCTTCTGTCGAAAGCAATACTACCCGACGCTCGTTTTCTATGCCTCTATACCTATCGTCTAGACCATAAATGGTTGTATTGTACTGATCGTGACTGCGAATGGTCATCATAACGAGCTCCCCCTCTTTTACTTGTATATCTGATACTTGATTTACCGTAAAAACGGCTTTTTCAGAGCTGGTGTTGAAACGCTTATTCCTGGCTCCATTGGGCAGGTAAAATCCTGCAGGCTGGCGCACGCGTTTGTTGAAGTTTTCAAATCCCGGTATTACTTGTTCTATTTTCTCACGAATTAGATCATAATTTTTTATCAATTCCATCCAATTTATAGCGGGGTTTGCTGCTAAGGTACGGGTAGCCAGTCGGGCTACTATCTCCGGTTCGCTAAGCAGATCAGGCGAACAAGGTTCCAGTGTACCTCGCGACATATGCACAACACCCATCGAATTTTCTACCGTTACAAATTGTGACTTGCCCCCCTTCAAGTCTTTGTCTGTTCTTCCCAGACAAGGCAATATTAATGCTTCCTCACCGGTAATAAGGTGGCTGCGGTTTAGTTTGGTAGATACATGGGCAGTGAGTTGGCATATTCTGAGCGCATTGGCAGTGATTTCTGTGTCAGGTGTAGCAGATAGAAAATTTCCCCCCATAGCAAAGAACACTTTCGCCTGGCCTTTGAGCATGGCATCTATGGCATCTACCACCGAGTGGCCGTGGTGACGCGGAGGTTCAAATTCAAATACTGCTTTAAGTTTGTCCAAAAATGACGCTGGGGGCTCCTCCCAAATACCCATAGTTCGGTCCCCCTGAACATTACTATGTCCTCTAACCGGACAAGTACCAGCTCCAGGTTTTCCAATGCTGCCTTTGAGCAGCAATAGGTTCACTATTTCCCGAATATTATCAACCGCATTTTTATGCTGAGTGAGTCCCATAGCCCAGCAAATGATGATTTTCTTGTGTTTCAGAATAAGTTGAAACGCATTGTTCACTAAAGCTGGATCAAGGCCTGTGCGCGATATTAATTCGTCTATAGATTGTTCGCGCAGATGCATAAACAAGGTTTCAGGATCTGTGCAGTGTTGATGAATAAAATCCCAGTCCAGTACCGTTCCAGGTCGTTTGTCTTCTTCTCTGAGCAGCATGCAAAGCCAGGCGTTGAGTAGCGCTACATCTTCGTTTATTTTAATAGGTAAAAATAAATCGCTCAAAGCCGTACCGCCTGATAGCATTTTTAACGGGCGTTGAGGATTGGTAAACTTCATCAGCCCCGCCTCAGGTAATGGGTTTACGCTAATGATTTTACCACCATTTTCTTTACATGTTTCCAGAGCAGAAAGCATCCGAGGGTGGTTGGTTCCCGGATTTTGCCCCATAATGATAATTAATTCAGCCTCATAAAAATCGGTAAGTGTTACGGATCCCTTGCCTATGCCAAGGGTCTGTGATAGCCCCTTGCCGCTGGACTCGTGGCACATATTGGAGCAGTCAGGCATATTGTTGGTACCATACATTCGGACGAATAATTGGTATAGAAATGCAGCCTCATTGCTGGTACGACCGGATGTGTAAAAAATGGCCTCATCGGGCGTGGACAACCGCTTTAAGGAGCTTGCGATTTTTTCAAACGCTTCATCCCAACTAATTGGTTGATAGTGATCCTGTCCTTTTGGAAGGAACATGGGTTGTGTCAATCTTCCCAATTTGCCTAACTCAAAATCGCTCATGGCAGCGAGTTGGTTTATGCTGTGTCGTGCAAAAAAATCGGCACCAATGGTAAAGCGAGTTGCCTCCTCCGCGATGGCCTTGACCCCATTTTCGCAATATTCTCCCAATGAGGATCGGTGATCATCCGGATCTGGCCAGGCACAGCCGGGGCAGTCAATACCCCCTTTCTGGTTTAATTGCAGAAGCACTTTTGGGGCATCACTCGCCCGCATATACTTGCTAACTTGCTCAATGGACGAACCCAATGCTTTCCAACCTGCGGTATTGTCAGCAGGCTTACTTTTTTTTAAACCTGTGAAAGTTCTTGGTGGTTGTGGATCGGGGATAGACTCGTTTTTTTTCAAGGCTCTTGTACTTTGGTTATTCCAACAAAATTAAAGAATGCTAAACACTTTTGGGCAAAAACTAAGGTACGTTCTGTAGGCTTGATATCCTTTATGCTAAAATCTTGATTTGCGCAATTAAAAGAATGGAATATTGCAGCAACTATTTTTAATAATTATTTGTTTTTCCCTTTACCTTTGTTCGCCGGCAAATACCTTATACAAAGGAGGTTTGACCAACTTATATTTTGACTTTTATTTAATTATACCCATGAGATTAATATTATTGTTTGCGGTTTTGAGCTTATTTGCTAAAGAACTTGTAGCTCAACATATTCATTATGATGTGTTTACGGCCATTCAGAAAAACCCCAATCAGTATCATGCTGTGTACATCACTCTAAAAGATTTTCCCAATCTGGAGGAGATGCGTTCGGATGCATTGAAGCGACGCATGCATCCCCTAGACCGCGCGCGAATGGTAAAAGAGGTGTTACAGGAAACGGCTAGTCGCTCACAGATACCATTTAAGGAAAAACTGTTAGCTATCAGCCCTGTGGTTGACATGGCATCATTGAGGGAATTGTGGGTATGCAATGGGGTATACATACGTATAAAAGGTTCTGCAATAGAGGAAATTAGCAAGTGGCCTGAGGTGGAAGGCATATATCCCGAGGTGTTTGCAGAAACACAGCATCAGGTCTCTGCTCAGGCTGCAATGGTTGCGCCAAACGGTTCTGAGCCAGGTTTGCGTGCTATTGGTGCGCAAGAAATGTGGAAAATGGGCTATACAGGTTATGGTACCAAAGCGGTTATTTTTGATTCTGGTGAGGATTGGAATCATCCCGCCATCAAAGAGCAGTTTTACGGTTTATATGTACCTGTAGATAAAGCCTGGTCGGCACCTTCGAGCAATCCCTTTGACGTGGGAGGGCACGGCACCCATGTTACCGGCACGATCTGTGGTCTTGACAGGCTGCGAAATGATACCATAGGGGTAGCTTTTAATGCTTTGTGGATTGGAGCCCCCGTACAATTTGGCAATTCACCGCCTCAACCCTTGCCAGTACTGGACTTCTTGGCTAATATGCAATTTTCAATAGATCCCAATGGAGATGGCACAGATCTGCCGGATGTCATTAATAATTCATGGAGTGGAGGTGGATTTACTGATTGTGGAGGTAATAGCGCATTTTCCAGAACCATACGTACTGCAGAGGCATCGGGTATTGCAGTAGTTTGGGCAGCTGGCAATCAAGGACCAGATTTTTCAACGGTTCGTGGTTACCAAACCAATAATTACAATCTTTTGACTGGTTTTTCTGTCGGTGCAACCAGTCCGGTAGCACCATACGGTATTGCCGATTTTTCTTCAAGAGGACCTTCTCTTTGTGGAGGTGATGGTGCGCTGGCTACAAAGCCAGAAGTGTCTGCTCCTGGAGTTAATATCAGGTCTTGCGTATTAAATGGTGCATATAGCAATTTCCAAGGTACTTCAATGGCGTCTCCACACGTTGCTGGAGCTGTACTATTATTAAAAGAAGCCTATCCTTACTTAACAGGAGAAGAAATTTTGATGGCCTTGTATGATAGTGCCATCGACCTTGGTGAACCAGGTGAAGATAATGCCCATGGGCGTGGATTTATTAATCTTCCAGCTGCTTTTACCTACCTCAAAAATCAAGGTTTTGACCCAGTACCTCCGAAGGTGCCTACAATAGATGCTTTGGTAGTAGGAGTACAGACTGCTAGCGGTCGCGACTGTAATCGCAGTATCAGCCTTGATCTAGTTGTTGAGAATTCAGGATTAGAACCCCTTCGTTCAATGGATATTTCGGCTATTGTTCAGTTTGCACAGCAAGAGTGTGTACAAACTATACGATGGGAGGGTGAGCTGGCTCCAGGAGCCAGAGAGACCATTGCTTTGGATCTAAAAAATTGCGACCAGTTTACAACTAATGGTTATTACAAAAATGGAGTGTACGAAATTAGTATTGATGTTCAGCTGGAGGAAAACATCACCGATGAAAGGCCGCTAAATAATCGCACGCGTATGGAACTACGCATCAGCGGAGACAGGCCTATGACAGTGGCTACAGAAGGTTTGGATGTGACGGCAGCTTGCCGCAATACAAGCGTGATTCTGGAAGCGCGTTATGATGGTCCGGGCCAGATAGAGTGGTATGATAGACCTGATGGAACCCAACCGTTGCACATTGGTCCTCGTTTTGAAACCACAGTTTTGGGCAAAGAAGCTCGTTATTATCCTCGGCCTGAAATACGCGGTATTGGTATGAAAAATTATACAGAGGGCGAATTCTCTTCCGTAAAGCCTGAAACTGGCGAGACAATGTATTTTGATGTACATGAATATCTTGTCCTGCGCAGTGTAACCGTATATGGCTCACGTCAGGGAGTATTCAGTTGCAAAGTTTGTGATCCCAATGGAAACTGTACCCAATTCAGTCGGGTTATTCGAGCTGGGGCTAATGTTATACCGATTCAGATTAACCTGACCCCAGGAGAAAACTGGTCTATAGTTAATTCAGGACAAGCTACACCTTACTACACGGTAAGCGATGTGCGTTTTCCATATCATTATGATAATTTGCTGACCATCAAAGGTACAGACCATCCGGAAAATGCATATCTGTATTTTTATGACTGGAATATTGCTTTTAGCAATCCTTGTCCGGTAAATCCAGTTCGTGTAGAAATGCTCCCCGTATTAAATTCTCCAGTAGTAGAAATCTCAGCACCGGATACACTTATTTTGCAGTCAATTAATGAATTTAACCCAGGACTTACCATAGAATATGCCAGTGAATGGACAATGGATTTCGGAGATGGTTATGTGGTGGCTGATGAGCGTTTTCCTTCGCATAAATATCAGGAAGCGGGAAATTATATGCTGAAGCTAACGGCAAGAAGTGAGGAAGGATGTATGCATATTGTTCGCAAACCCATTACAGTGCTGGATGATGCTCCAAGTAGTGTTCCGGAATTGTCAGGAATGGAGCAGGCGCAAGTAATTTACCCCAATCCTGGAGCTGACTTCTTCTGGCTGGACAGCCAGGAAGCTGGAGGCTCTATTGATGCAGTAATCAATGTGCAAAATGCTCTGGGACAGACAGTTTTGACGAGAAGCGTAAATGGAGCATTGCCGCTACAAATCGAAACTACTGGATTGACATCTGGACTTTATCGCGTTCATGTGATGAATGGTAACACGGGTAAGACCTTTATTTGGGTGAAATCCTGACCAAAAAGGTCTGTTGTAGTCTGACACTTGCAGTATTTATTTGCTAAGTTTCTTTTTCCATTTTGACTTAACTTTGCTAAAAAATCAGATTGTTATCGAATTTCGTATAGAACATTATACCATGGGGGATGTGTCCGTTCCAGCGGATAGATATTGGGGCGCACAGACGCAGCGCTCACTCCAGAATTTTACCATTGGCGGCCAAAAAATGCCCATAGAGGTAATACGTGCTTTTGCTTTTTTGAAGAAAGCTGCAGCACTTACCAATCATGAATTGGGGGTATTGAGCGCTGAAAAAGCATCTATCATAGGCAAAGTATGCGATGAAATCATAGATGGGCGATGGGATGATGAATTTCCTTTGGTTGTTTGGCAAACGGGATCTGGTACGCAGTCTAATATGAATGTAAATGAGGTGATAGCCAATAGGGCACATGTCCTGATGGGTGGAAACTTGAAGGATGATAAGAAAAATGTACATCCAAACGACGACGTGAACAAGTCTCAGTCCTCAAATGATACTTTTCCAACGGCTATGCATATAGCTTCCTATACCATGTTGGTGGAGCACACTTTGCCTCAGTTAAAGGCATTGAAAGCTACCATGGAGCGGTTATCTAAAGAGAATATGGATATCGTCAAGATAGGGCGAACCCACCTTATGGATGCTACTCCACTAACCCTTGGTCAGGAATTTTCTGCATATGCTGCACAATTGGGATATGGGATTAAGGCAATTGAAAATACATTGCCGCACCTGAGTGAGCTGGCATTGGGAGGCACTGCTGTGGGTACAGGTTTGAATACGCCAAAAGGTTATGATGTCCGTGTAGCACAGATAATAGCTGACTTGACTGGGCATCCTTTCCGTACAGCGGAAAATAAATTTGAAGCATTGGCTACGCACGATGCCATGGTTGAGGCTCATGGAGCCCTAAAAACGGTGGCAGTCAGTCTTATGAAAATTGCCAACGATATTCGCTTATTGGCATCTGGGCCACGTTGTGGTATCGGAGAAATATTGATTCCAGAAAACGAACCGGGTTCGTCTATAATGCCAGGAAAAGTAAATCCTACACAGGCAGAAGCTATGACTATGGTTTGCGCTCAGGTGCTTGGAAATGATGTAGCGATAAATGTTGGAGGCATGAATGGTCATTTTCAGCTCAATGTATTTAAACCGGTTATTGTATTTAATTTTTTGATGTCAGCCCGATTGTTGGCAGACGCTTGTGATTCATTCCGTAAAAACTGTGCTGAAGGGATAGAAGCCAACGTGCCATTCATACGGAAAAATCTGGAAAACTCTCTCATGCTCGTCACTTCTCTAAATCCTCACATTGGGTATGAAAACGCTGCCAAAATTGCTAAAAAGGCACATAAAGAAGGAAGTACTCTCCGCGAAGCGGCTGTAGAATTGGGTTTGGTTACCGATGAACAGTTTGATCAGTGGGTTCGTCCGGAAGACATGGTGTCTGGTTTGAAATAAAAAAATACAAAATCCTTTGCAAAAGCCTGCAGAAAATCTATCTTTGCAGTCCTTTTGAAAAGGTTGGAAAATATGCACCCTTTGGTTGAATTTCAAATACCGATTAAGGGGCTCAAAAGTGGGTCACACCGGTTTGTATTTCAAGTGGGAGAGGCATTCCTGGAACATTTCCAGAATAGCATCATAGACAAAGGTCAGTTTGATGTCGTTTTGGAGCTGGAGAGACACCCGGACTGGATGCAGTTCGAGTTTCATTTTTCTGGTTATATGGAGACGGATTGTGATAGATGTCTTGCGCCCATTCATCTTCCTATTGAACGATCGCATCGCTTGATTGTTAAAATGGGTCAGGAAGAAGTAGGTGAAGACATAGATGTGATTTTTATCCCTACTGAAACCAATACATTTGATGTCAGCCAATTGTTGTATGAATTATTGGTGATTTCCGTTCCCCTGGTAAAGGTGTATGATTGTCAGGAAGTTGAAAATCCTCCTTGTAATTTTACATTATTGCAGAAATTAAAGGGGGGAAGTGGAAACGAAAACCAAAGCCTTTTTTCCGACCCGCAATGGGATATTTTGAAAGATATACCTTAATAATAACGACATAAAATAAGATCATGGCACATCCTAAGACCAGAGTATCGAAGCAAAGAAAACGCAAGCGCCGCACTCATTACAAAGCAGTAGCGCCAAATGTAGCTACTTGTCCTTCAACAGGAGCAGCTCATTTGTTCCACCGTGCCTATAAGGTGGAAGGTGACTTATATTATCGGGGAAGAATCCTGGTAAAAGGCAATGAAGTAACTGAAGTAGAAGAATAATTTAGGTAATAACCTAAACCGGAAGCTCCCATGGTTGACGTGAGGAGCTTTTTGTGTTTAAGGCATATGCGCTGAAAAGTATTGAATAGGCTCTCTTTTTAAGGGTTATAATTTTTATACCTTTGTACTTGTAAAAATGTTAAAAATGA
The DNA here is from genome assembly GCA_964449535.1 of uncultured Saprospiraceae bacterium. GTDB lineage: Bacteria > Bacteroidota > Bacteroidia > Chitinophagales > Saprospiraceae > SLDF01. The sequence continues at coordinate 1,024 of CAYUZA010000109.1, read as the reverse complement.
AGAAAATCCACAACACAAATAATGCCCCTTCACCTATCGGACCCTACAATCAGGCTACCTCAATCAATGGTTTTCTTTTTGTTTCAGGTCAGATTGCAATTGTTCCTGAAACTGGTGAGCTAGCTACTCATAGTATTGAGGAGGAGACGGACCAAGTGATGAGAAATCTGAAGGCCATTTTGGGAAATGCGGGGTACGGCTTTGATGATGTCGTCAAATGTAGCTTGTTTGTGAAAAGTATGGCAGATTACGCCAAAATAAATGCGGTGTATGCTAAGTATTTTAATGATGACAACGCACCAGCCCGGGAGCTAGTGGAAGTGGTGAACCTTCCCAGGTATGTAAATATTGAAATTTCAGCAATTGCTGCTAAATAATTGAAAATAATGGAATCCAATAGCCACAAAATAGTATTGTCTGCGATTCAGCCTACAGGGGATATGCATCTGGGCAATTATTTCGGGGCAGTCAAAAACTGGGTAGATATCCAAGACAAATATTCATGCTTTTTTGGGGTTGTTAATTATCACTCCATGACCATGCCTTATAAGCCTGCCCAATTGCAAGAAAATACCTGGAAGATGGCTTTCATGATGTTAGCATGCGGTGTGCAGCCCGAACGGATATTCTTGCAGTCGCTTATACCCGAGCATACTGAACTTGCCTGGATATTAGGATGTATGTGCTCTTATGGTGAGCTCGGACGCATGACCCAATTTAAAGACAAAACGAGTCAGCTCAAAGACCAGGAGTCTGAATCCTTAGTCACTGCCGGTTTGTTTTTTTATCCAGTATTACAAGCGGCAGATATTCTGATGTATCGGGCAAATTATGTTCCTGTAGGCAAGGATCAGGAACAGCATCTCGAACTCACCCGCAACATTGCTGCCCGATTCAATCGGATGGTGGGTAAAGAATATTTTCCGTTGCCGGAACCTTTATTTACAGAAACGCCAAAGTTACTTTCTTTGGCCGATCCAGGTAGGAAAATGGGTAAGAGCTACGGTGAGAAGCATTATGTAAG
>CAYUZA010000108.1:0-9408 GCA_964449535.1 uncultured Saprospiraceae bacterium | reverse complement strand
AAAACGCATTAAGTTATTTTCGTATGGCAAGCTATCACCAGTATCCCCAATAATTGATTCTTTTCCATTATTTTTACGCCGTTCCGCCATCCCTGTGATAAAGTGCTCTAGCGATACTATATCTTTTCCTACAAGTACATCGATCTGCCATCGATTCGGTATTAATAAGGTCAAATGATGCATTCCATAAAGCAGTTCTTCCGTATATCTGCGTACTCCATCCATTTGTTTGTCCATCGCTTTTGCCCCCTCAAACAATATTCGTATGATCCCTTCACTTTTTTGAAGTAAATCTGACTCATACCCCATCATTTCGAGGGTTTTCCCATGCAAATCATAAAAAAGAGCCTCATATGCCTTTGGCATTTCATCCCGCCAGGTTCCTGACCTGCCTTTACGAAAATTCTTTTGAGCCAAGTCAGCCACTTCTGCCTCCTCTTGACCAAGATGAGCTCCACTGCCGTAGCGGGGCTTTCCAAATTTAAGATTAGTAAAAGAAGGTAATTTTAAAATATTGGGTTCTGGCAAATCCATTACAGCACGTAACTTTTCTACCTCACGAATAGGATCTTCAATCAAATCTTCATAACGAATTACTATATCTGCCACTGCCATCCATTGCTGCACATTTTCTGACCAGCCTCCAAAATAGCTTCCATCAGCTGCCAAAATAGCCTCCAGCAAATTTATGTCAAAGTCAGTTCCAGGTTCTACAATATCTTTACGATGGTGCGCTAGTGATACCAATGCATCTCTGCCATCCCTGACCAGATAAACTTTAGGAATAGTATTATCGGCAGGCTCCAGTTGGTAGGGTAACAAATGCGTCTTAACTACAGGGTAGCGATTGTATTCAGGATCCAGGTAATAACCTTTTTCCTGGTGATAAGTGCTGGATTCTATTCCGTATACCTCGTATAGTATATTGCGAAAAAACGTATTGCCGGATCTAGGAAAAGATGCTAACCAGATCATTCAAATGATAATTTACTGTAAAGATTGCTTTTTTTTTGCAAAATTTGTCCTCTAAAGTACTCATTGAAGAGGACCTTCTACTTTTAGTATATGATAAAAAAATGGTTTTTGCCTACTTTGACTACTGATAAACTGTCAACTATTGAAACTACATCTTTTGTGCCTGAACTCCTTTCTTTGCACATACCAAAGACTGCAGGTACCTCCTTTCGCAATACGCTAAAAAGTGCTTATGGCGATAATCAGGTGCTCCGGGTAGATATAGGTTTAGTGAGTGATGAACTGAGGGTAGAACAAAAGATTCATGCAGATAGAAGATTGCCGATAGGAGCAAGGGTATTGCATGGCCATTTTCAAGTCCCAGAATTATATAAGCGCCTTGAACTGCCCGATAATCTACCTGTAATAACTTGGCTGCGCAATCCCGTGGATAGGGTGGTTTCCAATTATTATTATCTGGCTGCTAGGCTGCGAGAAGAATTGAATGAGGCAGAAAAAGGCATTAATCTTTTGGAAAAAATGCAACGCTCTCTAATGGAATATGCAGCCTACAAGCCCCATCAAAATCGCATTTCCCAGTTTTTAGCCGGAAGAACTTTAGAGTCTTTTTTATTTATAGGATTCACTGAAACCTATTTTGAAGATTTGACAAATTTGGCAGCTATCTTACAGTGGTCTGACTATGAGCCGTTTTATCAAAATCAGACTCCATCCAAGAGTGATGATCTGGATATGAAGGATTTGGATCTCATTCGGGAATTAAATCAGGATGATATTAAATTGTACGAACAAGCCATGAACCTAAAAGAAAAAGGATTCTGGAAGCCATGATTTCTTTATTGTCCATACATATACCCAAAGCGGCGGGAACCAGTTTTTATGAGGTTTTAGCTCAAGTTTATGGGCACAGATTGTCTCCATCGCTGCGCAGGCGAGATATAAAAACGTGGCTAGATGAGTCCAATGAGCAGCATCGTTTACAACATGATGTATGGCATGGTCACATTCGTTTTTTGGAAGCAGAACCTTATTGCAGTCCTACGAAAACTAAAATCATAACCTGGATGCGCCATCCGGTAGAGCGGGTTTATTCTAATTATCTTTTTTTTCAATCTAGATTGCAAGATCCAACCATTAATCCTGAGGTTTACGCGCTTAATAAGCATAGATTAGGAGAGTCGCTATTGGATTATGCTTCACTGCCAGAAAATCAAAATCGGATGTCATGGTTTTTGGAGGGGATACAGCCAAGTAATTTTTTTTTCATAGGAGATACAGCTTTTATGTCTAGGGACCTAATGCGATTAAGGGAAAAATTAGGCTGGAAAATCACGCCTGCATTAGGTCGTTTGAATATGCTATCGACTTCAAAACCGCAATTAAGCATACGAGAACGGGAGACCCTAGAGGCTTTGAATGAGGAAGATATGCAATGGTTTACTAAGGCACTGGAAATATACAAACCATGAAGCGGCGAGTATTATTTTACAGAACATGGACTGCTTGGGACGGAGGCACTAGTGGTGGCCATCTCAAGGTACTGGATGCTTTTCAGCATCTTAAAAATTCACCTTTTTTTGAACCATTTGTATTTTTTCCGCCCAAGACCATCTGGCATGATAACCCGGGTAATTATTGGCTGCCATATCGCCATTTGGGACTTACTGAATGGTCATTTCAACCAGGAGACGTTCTCTTTTTATCTGGTAAAGATTGGGAAATATTGGCTGCTCACCCAGCTCATCCAAACAGTACGCCAATTTTAAATATTGTGCAACCACGCCATACTGCTGTCATGGATCCTCGAAATCAATATCTTAAAAATCGGGCAATACGCATTGTAAAAAGCAAGGCCGGCAAAGACATATTATCGCAACACGGGGTTAATGGTCCCTTGGTATTGATACCAGATGCCATTGATCCGGATTCATTGCCATTGCCTAATCACAATCCTCGATATAATTGGGTAATCGTCGGCTTGAAAAATGAACCTTTAGCCCGAAAAATGGAGCATTTTTTCAAATCACATCCATCATTAATACCTCATTTCCCTCACATAAAAATTCAATATCCACCAAAGTTGCCTACCCGGAGTGATTTTTTACAGTTGATAAATGACGCAAGTGCTGTCCTATTCTTGCCAAATCCTGCTGAGCGAGGATTCGAGGGATTTTATTTGCCAGCCTTGGAAGCTATGGCCTTAGGCAAATTGGTGGTGTGCCCTGACGTAACCGGCAATCGAGATTTTTGTATTGACGGGTGGAATTGCTTCAAGCCAGAATACTCCGAGCAGGCTATTCAGCAGGCGCTTTTGGCAGCTGTTTCCATGGCAGCTGAGCATTCGGCCATCATGCGCCAGCGTGCAATACAAACCAGCATGGAATATCATATCCGCGAAGAGCGCCAAGCTTATTTAACTTTATTGGAGCAGATAGATGACATTTGGAACGATCAAACTTTATATTATGATTGACCAAACGACATCTATGCATAATACTACTTTACTGACTGGTATTCCTCGTTCTGGTACTACGTTAATCTGTAAATTGCTCAGTGAATGCCCTAATGTGATTGCGCTAAATGAGCCGATTTCAGGGCAATTGTTTAGTAATCGAGAAGCCTCACTTGTAATGCTCTCTGAACAAATTTCCCTGTTTCGACAGTCATTGCTACATCACAAAAAAGCACCCGCACGGACAAATTATGGCACGATAACAGACAATGCATTTGGAGAAACGGAGGGGCAAAGAAAAAAAGAAATCATCAGAACGGAAGTGTATTTTGATAAACCACTAAATCTGAATTTTAAGCTCGTAATCAATCACAATGCCGAGTTTACATTGCTTTTGCCTGAATTAGCAGAATTTTATCCCATTACCGCTATTGTTCGAAATCCACTCGATCTGCTCGCTTCCTGGAACAGTGTGGATTTACCAGTTTCCAAAGGAAAAGTGTCTAAGGCCGATCGACTACTTCCAACTTTATGTGACAGATATCTTTCAAAATCAGACTTGTTGGAAAAACAGTTGGAAATTCTTGACTGGTATTTTGGCCAGTATAAAAATCCAGCAATAATAGAAGTGATTCGTTATGAAGATGTTATTGCAAGTCATGGAAAGGTCTTGGGTGGAATAGCTGGCGATGAAATTTCTGGCTGGGAACTTGTTTCCAAAAACAAGAATAAATTATATGACACTGGCAATCGTACGCATTTACAGCAAGCCATTTTAAAATACAATGGAAATTGGTTGTCATTTTATGATAAGAATGACATTGAAAAGGATGTATTTTGATAATGAGATCACATTATAAGTGACTCAATTATTGAAGTTCAGATACCGGATTAGTCGTATTCGTGGATACGGCGGAGTTTTAGTTCTCGCTCTTTGGGATTAAGATTTTTAAGACAATTATTATAATAAAAATCCAAACCCGCAGGAACGTCATAGGTGTCCATCACCAGTTTGCTCTGATCCAGGACCAGCACCCTGTCTGCGAGAGATTTAACCTTATTGATCCGATTGGTCACGTACATAATGGATTTGTTGGGTTGCTGTACGTATGATTTCAAATGGTCGTAACACTTGGCGCGAAACATACTGTCTCCTACAGCTAGTGCTTCGTCTATAATAAATAGGTCTGGTTCCGTTGCGATGGCTACTGAGTAGCTGAGTCGGGCCTTCATTCCAGAGGAGTAGTTCCCCACTGGGGTGCTTAGTTTATCTTCTAGCTCTGAAAATGATATAATAAATGGCAATTTTTCCTCTAATTGGTTGCGATCCATGCCATAAAGTGCCGCTTTGAGGTAAATATTTTCTAAGCCTGAATAAACGGGGTTTAATCCTACATTAAGCGCAAATAAAGAGGTAACGCGTTGTATCCCCGTAAATTTGATAGTGCCTGAGTCCGGGGAATAGATTTCGGATAATAGTCTCATGAGTGTAGTTTTGCCGGAGCCATTTGATCCGACCATAGCTACTATTTCTCCTTCAAACAAAGTGAAACTAACCGTGTCTAGGGCCCAAAATTCGCCCTCTCTTAGTTGGGATACATCATGCTTTATCGATAGCCAGTCTTTAGCGATATCTTTGATGCCATACACCAAACTTTTGCGAAGCTCATTTGCGAAGCGTTTGCTGACCTGATCTATTTCAACGAGTTTTTTCTTATTCAATGGGACTGTATTCAATTGGTTGAGTTTTGCTTATTCCATCGATTTATCTCCTTTCATGTATTTTTTTAAACTGTCTCTTGATCCAAAAAACAGTGCTTTCCTCATGGGGTCGTAATTGTCTGGAGTAATCTGAATATTCAAATCACCATGTTGCGCCAGGAATGTTTCTTCGAAAATTTGTCGTACTTTTTGCTGATCATCTTCATTAAGGGAGGCGCGGACGGTATTTTTTTCCATTAATAAATCAATTAGTTCAACCCCGTTTTTGGGTATATCACCGCGTTTTAGTGCCTCTTTACCTTGCTGACTGATCGGTTCCTGTACTTTTTCTTGTGGTTGACAAGAGACCATTAACAAGATGAAAAGTGACAAATGTGAAACATAAATCATATTTTTCATAGTTTGAATCTGTAGCTCAAATTATATAACCTATCAATAACTAACAAAATAAACCGTTCAAAAGTTCCTTATAAACTAGCCAACACCTCGTCTCTATCATAAAATTTCCAGAAAGCTAAATCTGGATCACAAGCCTTAGATAGCCAATCGGAAAGCTTTTCCTTCCCGTATCGACTAAGCTTGTTTTTGCTCTCCAGTGATTCTTGAAGAGAATTTGCATCTGGATTCACAACCGAAAGTGCTTTTCCGCCGGTATTTACAATATCCTCATATCTAACAAATATAAGCTGGTCCTTCCACTTTAAGTACTGTTGAAAATGCAATTCCAGTAAGGTAATTTGCCTTTGTATAACATCTTCTATCGAGTCCAAATGAGCAGCCATCTCAGGCTTTAAATGATACAATACTTTGACCCTTCCTTCAGCCACTGGTGCTTCGATGGAGCTCCAGGATGCTAGAGTGCTAATTGGATTTCGTAACACTACACAAATAGGGAAATGATCTACCAAATCCGACAAACAAAAAGTAAAATGAGCATTATGTTTGATGTATAGGGAGAAATTATCAGATAGTGGTTTATCAATGGCAAAATATCCTTTTTGCACTATTGACTTTCGCTGCCCACCACCCTCTGCAAAAGGGTTGTCGGGAATTGAACCAAGGGCAATTTTAGACAATGCGTGTCCATTTTCAGTTATTTCCTGTCGCATTTGATCAAAAAAGTTCTTGACCATGCCCAATATTTGAACCGGAGGGGCAAACATTTGCAAATTCATAGGTTCATGGAGTGCTACGGTGTCATTTAGTTTGTTTAGTAAGTGACAAGTCAGCGTTGTACCTGAACGAGGTGGTCCGGTTAGAATAATATTTTGTTTATGGATCATGCCGGCTTTATCATTGATTATGGCATTTTATTACCTGTATCATGTCCAAATATGCCTCATTCCATTCAATATAAGCCGCCTTTTCGGCAGGATGTAGGAATATGCGGTGCAATGCTTCCATTAATAGCCAGGGCTTTTTTCTGCCTGTAAAATGGACTATCACAGCATCATCATATCCAATCCTCTCTTTTTCCAAAATAGTACTGGCTATACCCAATCGATAATTGTATTGCATGGAAACATATGTGGCTTTATCCTGCAACTGTGCATTGAAAATGAGTTGATCCGTGCCAAATCTTGGAGGAATAACCCAATCTCCTGCCTGGTTTTTTTCCAAGAATTGATAAAAAAAACTCGGAGTCACCTTATCGAGCATTGCTTCATAAACATGGTCTCCCAATAGACTTTTGTCTATCAACATGAAACCAGCATTAAACTGTTCAACACTGAATGGCTTGTTTGGATCAAATGGCTCGGGATTTTTATATTTTCCAGACTTTCTGCATACCAATAGTAACGCATTTTCCTCAAAAAGAGAAGAAATGGAGGCCCGAAAAAGGGTGTCACTGTCCATGAATAGCACTTTTTGATAACCCTTTAGGCGAAATGCCTCTAGGGAATAAAACTGGCCTAATCTTCTGGAATAATCCGGAAAATGAGTGCAAAGCGCTTGGGTTTTTTCTAATAGTCTAGGGTCGGCACTTACCCACTTTACCTTAAAAAGACTTTCTGTCAATGCAACATCCTCACTAGAGAGACTGTCGTCATGAATGATAATCAAATCACCTCTGAACCAAGGATTGTGTTTTTTAAATGAATGGAGCATGACTAAAGTTCCGGGAACAAATGAGGCAGTAGTAACAGTCACAAGGGCTCTCTTGTCAGAACTTCCAAACCACATATCGCTAATCTTTTATGTTGGTTTTATTATCCGATTTCTTTTGTAGCGGCATCTTATCGAAAAAGTATTTCTCCAATTCCTCTGCTACTATCTTGTGACCTAAAGCATTTGGATGACGGTCGCTCATGCTAACAATTAAGCTATCAGGTTCATAATTGTCAAATACACTTTCAAGATCAATCACCTTAAAGCCAGATTTTGTGGCCAATTCATGAAGATATTTCGATTGGTCTATGAAAGACGCTATGGTAGGCCAATATAACCATACGGGTTGCATTTTGTGCTGTTGACACAATGCAACAAATTGCAAATACATATTTTCAAGCATTTCTTTTCCATATGGTTCAAGCATTTTTAATTGCTGATTTTCAGGCATATCCCTTTTGATTCCACTGCGTTCAATCATCTCTTGTAAATATGGGTAAGGCATTTCAAATCCACTATTAAAACAGCCAAGCACCGATTTTAAATTCTTATGAATGTCCACCCCATGTGACACATACACCAGATAATCCATATCGAATTGATGGTGTTTTTGTTTTTCGAAATGATAAATACATTGAATAAGATCATATCCCGAATTGGAAAAATTTAAAAACTCGTATTTCGTACCCGTTGCAATTGAGTTCATATTATTTTCCAAAACTTCGTCAAACACCTCTTCGTCGGCAACCCCCGACCCAACCACAAAAGAACCACCTACAAATCCCATCCGAATGGTATTAGCATCAGGCTTGAGCCCGTAATTTCGGTCACGCATTCCCCATTTATTCGTTGTATATTTTTTTTCTTTAAAAATGGTTTGAACGTTAGGTTTATTGATGGTGTTACGGATATCCTCAACCAGTTCCGCCGCCTCTGTTTCTTTAAATCTTATTTTACGCTGATCTTGCAGGTTTCCCACGGGGTTAGTCAACTCATTGCCAATTAAAATTTCTTCATAATAACCCTCAATCAAAAGGTGCTCATCAGCATCTGTTAATTTGGGACTAAGTAAACCCATCATATCCCAGCCCAAACTTTTCATGGCTGCTGTTTTAACGACTGGTGCATGGGCACCTAATAAGCCTGCCAACATTAGCATTGACCAAATACTAGCCATTTTACTTTCAGGCTCAGGATTGAAAAAACTCCCCAGTTCCTTTTTCTTAAACAAATAGTAAATACCAATGGAAACTATCCAAATTGCAGATAGTATTATAGTGATTCCTGCTATATCCATTGAGTTGGCATTAAACGCGGATCCCATTGTCACCACCCATTCTGGCAAACTTCTGGCTGACCAAAGGGACCATAAAACACTCATAAACAAAAACATGAGTATTATTTTGCCGCTTTCCGTGACTGCATTTTTCCAAGGTGATATATCCGCATTTTTACCCCTGTTTTTCAACTCAATAACCACATTGGTTGCAACCAAGATACCAAATACACCCCAATAAATTACGTCTACTAAACGTAACGGAAATTTACCCTTTAACCAAAACCACTGAAAGGAATGCAACAACCAGGTTATTATGAAAATGATCAAAATAGAAACAACCTGTCCACGCACCATTCCATACTTTCGAAATTGGAAAAACAAGGGGTAATAAAATACCTTGAGCACATAATCTCGATAATAAATATTTATTCTCCTCCATAAATCACTGAACCCACTGGCCAGGAAATAATTATTAAATACGGTGGGAAGATTGAAGCCAAACAAACAAAGCATTCCTACACTGAAATGATAAATTCCAGATAAACGAATGATGAGCAGATAGTTGGTAATGGCATAATGCCCAAAGGTCCAAATATCTGTTACCTCTTGATTAGGAATGTGTAGGTAAAAATAGATAAAACGATATACGACCAGGTGAAATACCCCGAGCACCATCCACTGTATACCTTTTTTAAATATTTTCAATTGCTCTGCCGAGGGTGTTGGCTTTGAAAAAGTTTGGTAATCTACTACAGGAAATAAAGAAATGGCCATATTAGGCAACATAAAAAAGTAGGCAATATCATTGAGAATGCCTTGGCTTTTCGTAGTCTGATGGTGCTTTTCGTATAAAAACAGCGAAAGTCGAAAC
>CAYUZA010000107.1:0-9423 GCA_964449535.1 uncultured Saprospiraceae bacterium | reverse complement strand
GAAGGAACCTTTCCATTGCCAGAAGCGCAGTTGGATCGCTTTATGATGAAAGTGATCATGCAATATCCCAGCAGGGAAGAAGAGCATCAGATTTTAAAGCAACATATGGAATCCTCTGTGCCTGATAATACACCCATGTCTAAAATATCGATGTCATCACTCCTTGATGCTCGAAAAGTGGTGGAGAAAATTTATATGGACCCTAAAATAGAGCAATATATTTTGGATTTAGTATTCGCTACCCGTCAGCCAGCGCAATATGGGTTAAATGAAATTTCGGGTCATATTGCTTTTGGAGTTTCCCCTAGGGGTAGCATATACCTCGCACAAGGTGCGCGTGCCCACGCTTTTTTGCAAAAGAGGGCTTTTGTGCTGCCAGAGGATGTAAAATCCATTGTAAAAGAGGTTTTCCGCCACCGTATTGGCCTTAGTTTTGAAGCGGCTATACAGGACGTCCAAGTCGATCAGCTATTGGATACCATTATACAAAAAATAGCTATCCCATGATGAATGCCTGTGTCCGAAAATGCCTTGTAATTATTTTGTTGGGTATGTCTACCTTGAGCGCGCAGGAGGTGGATTTGCGTAAAAAACTAGTTCTAGAACGCTTTGAATCGGATACGAGCGTCCAGTGGGTGAGATATTTCAGAGGTTTTTTGGATCAGCGATATGCACTTGACATTTTGTTGGCGAGTGACGGTGAGCAATTGCATGGGGCTATGCGATTTGAACGAGATTCGTTGGTCTACTATCTCGATGGGGTGTATCAGGATAGTACGGTTATGTTGGAGGAGACGGATGAAAGCGGCAGTGAAGTGGCATTTGTCACAGGCCGTTTTGATGGCATAGAATTTACTGGCTATTGGAAAAATAAACGAGGTGATATTCAATTTCCACTCCAATTTGTGGAGACACGTCAATCAAAAAAGCTAAAAATTGCGAGACCACAATTATTTTCTTTCGACACCAAACAAGACCCATGGAAAGGTCATTGGTCACTGTATACGGATGGAGCTAGCCACTTATTTGGTAGCTTTATCGATGCAGGAGGGCAGTGGTATCAGGTTAGATCTGCGGGTTGGTATGATGGTATCTGGAAAATTATGATCGTTGGCCAGGAAAATCCTTATGTTAGAGTAGCTTACCTAAATCTTCAGCGGAAAAGGTTATTTATGGATCTGGATGCAGATGGGTATCAATTGAAAAAATGGAGGGAGTATCCGGTATTTTCTATGCAACATGCCGTATCCTATACTACCTTTTCCAGTCTGCTAAAAATAAACCAGGAGTATGGCAGACTCCGACAATATACAGAAGGCCAATTACCTGTAGTCGATGAGCCTGGAGACTCAGATTTGGAGTTATCTCGGGCATACGCGTTGAGATATGATTTTTTCATGCCCATATATTTGGATGAAAAGTGGATAATTGGTCAATGGGTCCGCAGCTTTTATACCCAAGATAAGGGGCACACTTACGATGATTTTTTATTTCATTTCCGACAGGAAATATGGGAGGTATTCAAACCTGAAAAATGGAGCATAGAAGCAGAGTTTACCTTGGCTGATTTGCAGCGAGATGCGCCTCCTTTAGAAAGCCTGTACGGTGAGGAGGGTCTTTGGCAATTGATTTCAGAATATCCAGAAGCTGCTATGTTTGATCGGGTTGTGTATACACCATATGGTACTTATTTGGTCAATCACTACAACCACTACAGTGGAATGATGCTTTTGCCTATAAATCATCCTGCAATGCAGACATATTTGCAAAGTTTGTTAAAACCTGTCAAGTAAACCATGGATGTTGAAGCGCTGCTCAAAAAAGTGCGTACCATTGATCTAAGTGCTAAGCAGATCACTGCCGATATAGGCGCAGGCAACTGGAAAAGTGTTATGAAAGGGCAGGGGATGACCTTTTCAGATGTCCGTCCCTATACATTCGGTGATAATTGGCGACATTTTGACTGGAATGTAACCGCACGAACCGGTGAACCCCATGTCAAAGTATATCGACAGGACAAGGAAATGCAGGTTTTCTTGTTATTGGATGTAAGTCCTAGTACCTGGTATGGCACTTCAGGTCCCACAAAAACGGAAGCTATAGCCGAATTGAGTGCCATTATTGCCTGGTCTGCTGTTAGACAAATGGATAGATTCGGTTACTTGTTATTTGATGAAAAACCATTACAGGGAGAGCTGCCCAGCCGCAAAAAACAACATATCTGGATGATGTTGCATCGATTATTGAACCAATCTTCTGGTGCCTCTCAAACTGATATTGCTGGAGCAATCGCCCATTTGTCTCATTGGCTACAAAAACGTTCACTGGTATTTATTATTTCGGATTTTGCTACTCCTGATTTTTCCAAGGAACTAAAAGGGTTAGCTACGCGGCATGAGGTAGTTGGATTGTGGTGTCAGGACCATTGGAACAGGGAAGTGCCTGACCTTGGTTTGGTGCGAGTGCTGAATCCTGAAACCCATATGCTTCATTGGGTAGATACAAGTTCTACGGTGAGTAAAAATAATTTATTATCCTCCATAAACCAGCATCGTATTCATTTAGAACAATCTTTCAAAAATGCTGGAGCAACATTACTGCCTATACCTACTTGGGAGCCATTGCATGGACCTTTGTTGCGTTTTTTTAACAAAAAGAATAAACAACAATGATGAGAAGGCAAAAAATAGTTCGCTTTGTGCTAATCCTGCTCATGGCAAGCTACACAGCGTCCCTTGCTGCACAGGCATTTGTCAGCATTAAGCCTTCTGTGGATACGGTAGGCCTTGGTGATACATTTTCTCTAAAGGTCACCCTGTCATTGGACAAAGATGCTAAAGCGTCTATTCCAGATTTTTCAAGTGTATTTGCCAGTTCCAGTAGCCTGTTTCTGACGGAGTCACTAGATGTAGATACGGTTCAAGGGGAATTGGGTTATTATGTGTATTGCAATTTGCGATTACAGTGCCTGGATACCGGCAGAATAGCTTTCCCGGTATTGAGCATATCCTATACACAAAACGGCAAGGATACCCTTTGTACAGGAGATAGTGTATGGATATTTTCAATGCTTCAGTCTCCATGGAATCCTGAAGAACCAGCTCCTCCCGCAGATATCATCCGCCTGCCTGAAAATGGTACATTACATTGGTGGCTATTGGCAGGGGTTTTATTGATTTTGAGCGTTTTGGCTATTATATATTTTTTGAAAAAAAGGAGTCCAAAGCCAATGCCTTCTCAAGAAACACCTGCTTCAAGGCCGATTGTATGTCCTGAAAATGTAGCTTTACAACAACTTATTGAAATTCAATCCCACTTGGGAGATAGTGCCGCGTTTTTTGGCGCTTTAAATGGGCTGATGCGTGATTATCTACAACAGCGATTTAATCTAAACACCCAGGATAAAACCCCTGAAGAGCTCGCTGCTATGTTACAGCGTGATATTTTAATTCGCAACAGGCCAATTATATATGAGATGCTTCATGGTGCGGAGTATGTATTGTATGGCAAAGGTCAAACTTTGGAGGAGTATCAGCATGAGTTGATGGAGAAAGCTCGACATTTTTTAGAACAAATGAAACAGCAATGGGGGGATTGTTCATGATGATTTCTGGGTGGCAATTTCAATATCCTTGGTTTTTAACCTTGCTGTTGTTAATACCACTGTTGGGGTATCTTTCTTACCGGTATCGCAGAGGCGTACCAGCATTGCGGCAGTCAATAGGTGTGGTTTTACCGACTAAAGGGAGTATCCGATTATGGGGGTTGCGTTTGGGCTGGCTATTCAGGTATGCTGCTTTTATATTTTTAATTTTGGCGCTAGCTCGACCCATACAACCTTTGTCAGAGGAGCAAATAGAAACGGAAGCAATATCAATTGCTTTGGTTATGGATATATCCAGCAGTATGCTGGCCAGAGATTTCGAACCTAATAGGCTCGAGGCAGCAAAGGCAGTAGCATTGGAGTTTGTAGAAAAAAGAAAGGATGATTTGGTAGCTCTGATTCCATTTGCCGGTGAGAGTTTTACTTCAGTGCCACTAACGCATGATCATTTGATGGTGCAGCAGCAATTGAAGCAACTAAGTTGTGGTTGGCTTGAGGACGGTACTGCGATTGGAATGGGGCTAGGAAATGCATTAAATAGGCTAAAAGATGCAGAAACAGCTTCTAAAATTGTAGTATTACTTACAGATGGGGTAAATAATGCAGGCTATCTTAATCCTATGACAGCGGCAGAAATTGCAGCCTCATTGGGTATAAAAATTTATGCCATAGGTATCGGAACAGAAGGTGAAGCATTGTCACCGATCGGTCGCCGCGCTGATGGTCAGTATGTTTTTGGGTATGCACGTGTAGAGCTGGATGAAACTTTGCTTCAGCAGGTAGCTGAGCAAACAGGTGGACAGTATTTTAGGGCTGATAATCTAGAAAAGTTGGTGAGAATATACAATGCCATTGACAAGTTGGAAAAAAGTAAAGTGAAAACAGCATTTATACTGCGAGAAAAAGAATGGTACCCATGGTTTATTGTGTTGGCAATCACATGTTTTTTGTTAGATGTGCTGTTGACCACTTTGTGGATTAAAAAATCGTTTTGAAGATGGATACATTTGAACATCCGGAATGGTTTTGGGGCTTGTTGCCTGTGGCTGCAATTCTGCTGGCAATTATGATCGTGCTGAAGCGTAGGCAAAGAAGGCTTTTGGCCTATTATACTCCATCAAATTTAGAGAAAATGGGTTTATTGGATTCTCTTAAACAAACTTCGATCAGATTTGGCTTTTGGTGGATAGGCATGGTAGCTTTGTTGGTAGCTTTGGCAAATCCACGAATCGCCGGAGCGGATAAAGAGGTTGATATATTGGGTAGTGATGTGGTATTTGTGCTTGACATTTCAAGGAGTATGCGAGTGGAAGATATCGCGCCTTCCCGGCTTCATGTAGCCAAGCAATTTTTAGAAAAATTGCTAACTGAAATTCCCGGAGAACGGGTGGGGCTGGTATTCTTTGCTGGAGCGGCCTATGTGCAGATGCCCCTCAGCGCAGATCATGCTGCGGCAAAGATGTTTATTCGTCAGGCGTCACCTGATTTGATCTCCAATCAAGGAACAGCCATTGGAGATGCTCTTTCGGTCGCAGCAGAATTATTTGACGACGAGCGCAATACGGGACGAACATTGGTGCTCGTTACCGATGGTGAGGATCATGAGCCTGAAGCTATGAAAAAGGCAGCGAAAGTATCATCTGAAGGCGTTGATGTATTAATTATAGGCGTGGGTACCCGTGAGGGTGGTATTGTGCCACAAGATGCGGTATCCTTGTCAAGTGACAATGAGGATTCCTTTGTAATGTCCAGTATGTCGCCAAAAGTGCTTCAACAGATAGCAAAAGAAACCGAAGGTGAATTTATGATGTTGCAAAACAATTCAGAAGAGTTGATTCGCAATATTTTAACTCAATTGCAGGATAAAGAGAAAGCCAAGAGGTCGGTACAACTGCGAACTGCCTACACATCATTATATCAATGGCCCTTGGGATTTGCTATTCTTTGTTTTATGGTATTTGTAGTATGGCCTTTTCGGGGGCTATTTTTGCGAAAAAAATCCATGGTAACCATGATTTTGTTTTTTTTGTTGCAGTTGGGCAGTTTGCAGGGGCAATCTTATCAGCGGGAGATGAAGAAAGGAGAAAAGGCATTTGACGAAGGTGATTTTCAGCGTGCAATCACTCATTTTGGAGCTGCTGCAAAAGGTGACGGAGAGGCCAGGGCACTTTTTAACAGGGGAACTAGTCGTATGGCAGACGGCGATTTATCTGGAGCTAAGAATGATCTGGAAAAAGTCTTACAAATGGCTAAGGACTCGTCGCTGTTAGCGGAGGCCTCTTATCAGTTGGGGAGTGTTCACTTGCGCGAAGAAGATTGGGAGAGTGCTGAAAAACAATTTATAAAAACATTGAAATGGAGACCTGGAGACCCTAAAGCCGCGCATAACCTTATGTTTTCGCGCAAAAAGAAACAAGAAGCTCCCAAGGAAGACTCATCCGATTCAAAGAATTCAAAGGATCAGCAGCCCAACGAATCTGATGGCGATGGTTCATCTGGTGAAAATAATGAGGCGCAGCAAAACAATCAGCCTCGATCTACGCCAGGTCAGGAGCAAAATAACGCTCAGAAAATGAGCAAGCAAGAAGCTGAGAAGCTATTGGAGGCCATGCAAAAGGAAGAAGCAAAAGCCAGGGCAAGGCAAAAAATGGAAGGCCCCTCATCTGGTAGGTCTGGTAAAAATTGGTAGCATGCCTTTTTGTACCTTTACATAAAAATTGGAATAAGATGTTATCGTTGTGGAGATCTTTACGTGAGATATTAAAGGCCATTTTTATTTTTCCGATCCGCTTGTACCAGAAGACCTTATCACCAATGCTAGGCGCCAATTGCCGATTCCAGCCTTCCTGCTCCCAATATATGATTGATGCCATTACAGAATGGGGAATCATATATGGCATTTGGTTGGGCATACGACGTATTTTGCGCTGTCATCCGTGGGGCGACTTTGGCCCTGATCCAGTTCCTAAAAGGCCGAGGTCGAAATAAGCGATAATTATACTTCAACAATAAACCATGGCCGCCAATTGAGCGGAATACACAAGATTCTGTGGAGATAAATAGAATGAAATACGGTCAACACAATGGTTTTGTTTGGAATATTGCTGACTAATGAGTGTACTAGTTTTGTGGTTGATGAAAAGGTAGATAACGAACCGTTTTACAATCCAAATTTACTTCAATGTGATAATATAAACGATTTCAAGTATCACAAAGAATAACATTGAATTTATGTATCTTTGCATAAATACTTCGCTATGAAAATTTTGGCCACACTTACGTTAATTTTCAGTATCTCGATTGGATCTGTTTGGGCACAGGACAATCAGTGGAAAACAGCAGCAGAGAGATTTAATCATTTCAATATAGTGCTCTACAACTATATGAATGCCAATGATTTTTTGGATGAAACCAAACAAATGACTTGGGACAATCGCCGGGTGGATGATTTTGCATCATACTATTTTGGCGATGCACAGGGTTTAAAAAAATATGTTCAAGATTTTCATTCGTCGATGTACAACTTGGTACGTGACAAAGGATTAGCTCCTACACCTGAGCTTTATAAAAACGCATTGGAACAATTGTATGCCATGAACTTATTGGAAGCTCCAAGAGGTATGCCATGTCACAAGGCGCAACAAACAGCCTATTTCAATAGTTTGGTAGAAAACTTGAATCTACTAAATACCCAATTAGACGTTGCGCTAAAAAATATACACACAGCCTCTTTAGAAGCAAGAAAAAATTTTACAGATTGTGTCAAACAATCTGAGGGTAATTAGTTTAACCATTTTTCTTTCTTTTTTTCCAAAAACCCTGGAGATTATTCTCTAATGAAGAACTAACAGGTTGGTTTTAGGAGTCTTTTTTGCGACGATTGATTTCATCGCGTATGGCAGCCGCTTTTTCGTAGTCTTCTTCAGCCAAAACATCCTCTAACATTTTCTCCAAAGCCTCCAGTGAAAGATGACTCATCTTACCTGAACTACTTGCTTCTAAGGATTCTGCCAGTTCGTTCTCAATATCGCCTTCTCGTTCACTTTCATCCAATACAACCCCGGCGGTTTCTAAAATGGTATCATATGTGAAAATAGGGCAGCCAAATCGAACTGCTAGTGCCAAAGCATCTGAGGTTCTGGAATCAATTTGATGCTCTGAACCGTCAGGCTGTACGCAAATCAATTGCGCATAGAATATCCCATCGATTAACTCTGAAATAATAATTTCTTGCAGGCTAATGGCAAATGCATCCAGTGTGTTTTTGAACAAATCATGGGTTAAAGGACGATTGGGTATCATTCCTTCCAAGGCAACCGCAATGGACTGGGCTTCAAATGCACCAATTACAATAGGAAGTCTTTTGACTCCATCTTTTTCACCTAGTATGATGGCGTAATTTTGGGAATGCGAAACGCTATGCGACAGGGCAACAATTTCCAGCTCGATTCTTTTCATAATCCAATCAGGGGGCGTTTCAAAAGAAATTTAATATCATCACAAGATAGTGATTTTTGCGCAGATCAGCTATTTTGTGATTTAAATTTCCTTAGCGATTCGGTCAATTTAGGAACAACCTCAAATAAATCGCCGACGACTCCGTAATCCGCAGCCTTAAAAAATGGTGCTTCGGGATCTTTATTAATAGCGACGATTACCTTTGATGTGTTTACACCTGCAAGATGTTGTATAGCGCCGGATATGCCAATGGCAAAATATAAGTTGGGTCTAATAGCAATACCTGTCTGTCCTACGTGTTCGTGGTGGGGCCTCCAGCCAGCATCTGCCACCGGACGTGAGCAGGCTGTGGTAGCACCCAAAACTTCAGCCATCTCTTCAAGTATTCCCCAATTTTCAGGACCTTTAAAGCCTCTTCCTCCGGATACTACCACTTCTGCTTCTGGAAGCGGTACATTTCCTTTTACCCTGGAGGTTGATTTTACGGTAACACGTGCGGCGGGTAAAGTTGCCTCCATCGAGGTTACTGTAGCATCTGATCCGCTTATTTCTGGCTTTATAGCATTGCCTGCGAGTGAAATGATCATTTTTTCACTATTAAAAGCAAGATTTGAAAATGCTTTTCCTGAAAATACAGGCTTAGACACAATCCATTTGCCATTCTCATAGGTTGGTAATGCGTTCGCTCCGGATACGAGACCAGCGCGTAGGCGAACACTTAATCTACCGGCGATAGACTTACCAGTTGAGCTGTGGCTCATCACCAGCATCTTGCCACCTTTAGATTCGAAAGCTTGTGCAATGGCTGCGGTATATTGCTGAGAATCCATTGATTGTAAAGTGGAGTTGGTGATATGTATTACCTCATTCGCCCCATATTGACCCAGAAGCGCAGGCTGCGCACAGTTGCCTAGCACTAACGCTACACATGGCATGCCGTGCATTTGCGCCACTTTCGCAGCGTATGTAGTAGCTTCCAGCGCTGCTTTTTTGAATTGTCCTTCTTGTGTTTCTGCGTAAACTATAATAGACATAGAAATTGATTGTTGATGGTTTAAATAATTTTGGCTTCCTCATGCAAAAGGCGTACTAATTCGTCCATATTGTTAGGATCTACCAACGTAACACTCGATTTTGGAGGTGGTGTGTCGAATCGATCAGCTTGGACCATTACTTCGCATGGAACAGCATCACGTATCTCTACGGGTTTGGTTTTTGCCATCATGATACCGCGCATATTCGGAATTCTTTGTTCCGCCAGTCCCTTGGCAGCACTGATTACAAAGGGTGTACTTACTTCAACTTCTTCTGTTCCCCCTTCGATTTCGCGACTAATGGAGGCAGTCTGCCCGTTGATTTCC
>CAYUZA010000106.1:0-9452 GCA_964449535.1 uncultured Saprospiraceae bacterium | reverse complement strand
CCGCATGAAAAGCCCTCAAATCATACTCTATAACATAAGTACCTGGGGCCAAATAGTCAAAGAAAAAATCAACAGCCTGATCGCGAATGGCTTTATAATATCCGACAGCCCCATTATAATAATAACCACTTTGCATATCAATTGGTTCCAATCCTGAGGCACGCAAATCTTTGAGATGGACAAATTCCATGGCTCGATCCACACGCCACTCAAGTCGCACCGTTAAACTTTCCCCCAACTTTAACGTATCTCCTTCAGTAAATTCAGCCAACTCCATACCCCTATCGGTCATCACCTTTCGAAACAGCTTTCTATTCAACCGCAATGGAGTTCCTGCGTTTTTTTCTATCCGGTCATAATCTTCAAAATATTGCCAGTAAACAGCCCCCCATCCCGGAATAGTTGAGGTACTTTTCACAGTTATGGAAGGATTAAGTGACTCCAGCAAATTGATATCCAAATCAGATTTGAAATAGCCACTTCCCGGTGACATCAATTCGGATTTTGGTTTCCATACTTCATCATTTAGCTCAATTTGAATGTCAGATTTTTCATCAAGCCAACTCTTTTGTGTACCTAACAAAATATAAATAGCCCTTGCTGTCTCCAATGTAGTAGCCCATTGCGTAGTCTGCTTTTGCTTCAACAACCAGCGCCTCAATTCACTACTAATCGTTGCATTATCCAATATTTCATCTACGGCTTCTATCCAAATAGTTTGTATATCTATGGATTGTGCATTGCGATTCCATGCATTGTCGATTTTCCAAAACCTTCCGATCTCTTCGCTGTAAACACTCCTTTCCAAACCAGACCGCATTATTTTCTTTGCTTCATCTACACGCATATTTCTATACAAGCTTATTGCAGCATATGCCTGATCTTGTAAGGATAGTTTTGTAAAATGAAGACTTGCCTGGTCCAAAAAATAATTATACACCTTACGCAATTGAGCATGCATCATTAATTCAGGAAAAAAACTTCGAGCATATAAATAATGCAAAGGCAAACTGCGTAAAAACACATCGTTTTGATTTTGTTCAATAACATATTTATCATAATAGGCAATAGCTTCTTGATCACAATAAGCTACTGCTTTTTGTAAAATATCCCGCAGATCTTCTGAAGCGCGAATATCCTGAACGCCCAATTTATCCATGTGACCGAATTTCTCAACAACATAATGAGTGATAAACCTATTTTCTCGGCCGCCAGGAAACCAGGAAAAGGCCCCTGATGGCAATTGCATTTCCTTGAGTTGTTTTACATCTTGAATAAATTCCTGTCGCAACCTATTATCATCCAGAAGCCATTGGAGTCTTTCAAGCTGTTCGGATTCAGAAACCGCTTCCAAAATCCAGGGTGTTTCAGATAAAACAGCCGTTTTCAATTCAGCATTTTTTTCTAAAGCAGACTTCAATACCCCTTGACTCTTCCAGGTGTCCAAAAATGAGCGGACTACAGGGTATTTTGTCATCAAACTACCCCCAACTGCATTTGCATACAATCTGGATACCCGTTGTTCGGTTGAGGAATTTGGATATTCCATGATATAGGGCAATGCCTGTATAGCATACCAAGCCGGATTGGATGAAAATTCAATTAATATATTTTGGTGAGCAACCGACCCTTTTTGTATTTTCTTTTTCCAATCAACAAGACTAAAAGTACGAGACTCTTTCCCTACAACCCATAATGGAACAGATTCTGTCATGAGCCTTCGCTTACTCAATACCGGGATCACATGTACCTCTGTATCCCGATGACGATCTGTACGCGCTGTATAAGTGATTTCCAGTAACCCAGTAAAATCATCAGCAACCTGTAAAATTGGAGACCATGATGCGGACTCTTTAGATGGTAAGATAAGGGAACCTTCCTGACCCTCTTTAAACCATTCTCGAGTAAGGTCCTGACCTGAAATTAAATCACGCACCTTTATACTAGCTTGACAACTTTGCTGGTTTTCGGTATTGTTGTGTACTTTGAAAGCAAGTTCAATAAGGTCGCCCTGCCTTACAAATCTTGGCACATTAGGAAAAACCATTAAATCTTTGCGCGTTTCCAACACAAATTCTTTGTAGATAGATGCCAGCTGAGGGTCATGAGCAAACAGCATTAATCGCCAGCGGGTGAGTGCATCACTCATGGTAAATGAAAAACGAATATTTCCGCTGGAATCCGTCCGTAAGGCAGGATAAAAAAATACAGTTTCATTAAAATTTACCCGTGGTAAAAATGAGTTCTGTGCCAAATCTTCATCTACCTTACTTTTTATATCTAATCTTTCATTACTGGTCGGCATAGCGTCTGTTTCCATGTTAGCCATTTCGGCTTCTTGTACAGCGCCTGCGCGCTTGACCGCGCCACCAGCCGCATTAGCCCGGTAATAAATATCTGGATAGCGCATGGGCACTACGACCTCTTGCGAAAAATCCGGAATGAAACGTGGCCAGTCCGATCCGAATTGCTTCCAGGGTCTCCTAAGCAAGGTAGAAAGCTTATTATAAGACCTATAATCCTCTGAAAATGGCCTGACTGAGGACACATAAGGAAGGGGGATAGACGGCCAGACATGTTTACTGCTGATCGCATCTAACGAAATATCATACATGGAAGCCAATAATTCATAAATAGCGCGGTCTTGTTTAGCACCACTAATCGTAAAATCCCAAGTTTCCGCTGATCCGGGAATTACAAATTCCCTCCGTGTTTCCCAAGAGATTTGTAACTCCTTATTTGACCAAGGTACATTAATCTGGATGGTTTTCTTATGAACGCCATCTGGGGCGACCATGAATGAATGTACGAAGAAACCTCCCCGATCAGTCTCCTGTATAGGAATAAAAAATGCGTACATTCCATTTATCCTTTGCCAGCCATCCCTCACCAATTTTCCATCTTTTTCAATACTTATATACATACACGTTTCAGGCCAAGGATTACCAATCATTACCATTGCGGTATCTCCGGGTTGATATTGTTGTCTATCGGCATAAAAATGAAAAGACTCACCAGTATCTGCCCATCGCTTCTTTTGGGGATCGTGTACAGCAAACCAATCTGTATGAATTTGTTTCTCTCCGCCTTCTTCAAATTGTAACTCTATCCGGTATAAGCCCGCATCGAAGCCAGCTGGCAATCGGACTACTTTGGATAAGGATGGGTTGATTTTTGACTTAAAGACCGGTGTGCCTTTGGGCCAGTTTTGCAATTGATCCTCTTCAGCCCATGGTTTTAATGGGAACCATTTTTTAAAGTCCGGTTCACTCATCTGAGGCATATCAGGCCTTTCCCATAAGCGTCCTTGGAATCTAAATCCAGGTGTTTTTATAGGGGAAATGATAATTTCAGCTTCAATTGATTGTGTTTTACCTGAAAGGTTGCGAATATCTATCCATAGTGAATCCTGTTTCCCATCAGAAATAGTTTTTGGTTTTTCAATATAGGGAACCAGTGAAGTAGTGCCCAATGAAATACTTTTTGAGGCACTTCTTGTTTCTCCAGAGGCGTCTGTAATATCTACATGCACTGCATAAGTATACACGGGTTTCAAACCATCTTTGATTAGGGTTGGTTTTGTAGTTTCAAATAAAACTGTAAAGATTCCTTGTGCATTTGTACGCAAGCTTCCTTGTGCCACAACAATTTCACCGCCAGGTTCAGGCATTGGTCGATACCATGGCAACCAAGGAAAATAAGTAGTTCGTGTAACACGGAATGTTCCCGTCGCTTCTCCAACAGCAACACCCGCATACATATCTGCTCTTCCGGAAATAGAAATAGTATCTCCAAGTTTATATGTACTTAAAGGCTCATCCAATTGGACTAAAAAACGAGGACGCTTGTATTCCTCTACTAAAAAAGTCTGATAGCCTAGTCCGTTATCTGCACTAATGGAAAAACGACCATTTAGGCTACCCACGGGTAATGTGAAAGACCCATTAAACGAGCCAAATTCATTGGAAGTTAGCTGTAGTCGGCTTATTTCACGCCCATTGGCATCCATTAACAGCAAGGTAGATTTATTATTGGGCAACACTTTTGGAAAACCTTTCCCTGAGTGATTTAAGCAAAGACCCTTTACATACACTGCTTGTCCAGGACGATATACATTACGATCTGTAAAAAGTAAAATCTGCACATAATCGTCAAACTCTCCTTTATTAAGTTTATTAATATCCCTGGGTAGGATAAAATTATCTCCCAACGATGCTACAATTTCGTATCGAGCTTGTTTTGAAGCGGGTATGCGTACCGCTCCAAATTTATCAGTGTAAAAAATCTCCGGTCCAGACATGTTAGGTTTGGTATCATTGTAGAACTGATGCCAAACCTTGACTTCCGCTCCTTTTATCGGACAGGAGGACTTTCGATCCACCACCCAGACATCTACAGCCTTTTCATCAGATCGGGTAACTACATCAAGAGAAGACACATGAATCCAGGAAAAGGCTAATCCTTGTTGCATCTCTTCTGGATACATGCTATCTAATACCGCAAGATAAATTCCAGGGTTCAAAGGATCCATAGCGTATTCTGTGCGGTGCCATTGATGGTCGCCCAGGTTTTGTAGCTTGATTATTTCCTTTTTAAAAACAATTTTTGAAGTAATAAATTCGCGCTGAGCTTTAATAGCCATTTGATAAAATGAACGCCATTCTTCCAGACTTAGTTTGTATAATGAAACGGCAGCTTGATCGGCATTTCGGTAGCGGATTGAAACCAGATTTCGCTCTCCTGGTAAAATATAATTTTCAGATTGCCATTCCCATTCACTGCGTGTTATTTCAGCAATTAATCTGCGCAAGTCGGTCGATCCAACAGCGTCCGGAAAATTGGCAAGGGCATCTTTACAGAGTTCGAGTGCCCTCGCAGGTAGCGCCTGAAAACCAAAAGTAGAAGGATCCAAAGCGCGATACTGTGCGCCTTGATCTACCCAATGAGCAGCCAGATAATAAGCCATTTCAACCGAAAACGGGCTGGTTTTCCGCTGATCGTCTAATTCTTGAAGACCAGATGCATACAGTGCCTCTTTATTTTCCAGATTACTCGTGGCTTTTAATGCTCGCAGTCGCATTATTTCCAGATGTATCATCCAGCCAGGATATTGGGAAATACTGCCAAATTCATTCTGGTACAATCGCAAGGCTTTCAACAAAAAAGAA
The DNA here is from genome assembly GCA_964449535.1 of uncultured Saprospiraceae bacterium. Classification (GTDB taxonomy): domain Bacteria; phylum Bacteroidota; class Bacteroidia; order Chitinophagales; family Saprospiraceae; genus SLDF01. The sequence goes on along the minus strand of CAYUZA010000106.1, from coordinate 4,284 downwards.
CTCGAATCCCTGCTGGCCAATGAAATAGCAGCAAATTCCTCTCCTATAGCGAAATAGGCGGGGTTGTCTGCCTGAAATGCATAAACTGGCTCTGCCAACCTGGATTGATCATTAAAATAATGAGAGAGTGCTCTGTGCAGTAAAACCTGATACAAATTTTCAAGCAATGGCTCTTTTTCATTCATGGAGGGCAAAAGAGTAGCTAAAGAATCTAAAGGTATATGGATATAGTCCTTTGCCCGATATAAGGAAGCCGCATAAAGTACATTAGAACGTTGAATTAACTGCGCTATAGTCCAATACTCAATGGAATCCACCCTTTCAGTTGTAATTGAGGTTCTCGACTGGAGTGTATAAGCATTAGACATGGCGTACTGGAAATAGTACTTGGCTAGACTGGACTGTAGCACTGCTTCAGATGGACCCTGGGCTGTCTTCATTTGATCTTCCAGATAATATATGCCCTTCCATTCAGGTTGTGCCTGGGTCAAATCCAAATACCTAGCTTTATAAAGGTGTCCTCGAACCCAATCAAATGGTTGATTGACTTGATCTAAGGATTTTTGTAACTGTTCCAAGCGGACAATTGCTTCCTGAATAAAACCCATTTGCTCCAAAGAATCAATGGCTCTCCATGCTTCTTTTGTTTCTACCCCATTAATTGGCTGACCTTTTAAATTCAGCGAATGAAAAATGCACAACACTAGTAAGCAAGCCGAAAAAATAAATTTATTCATATGATACATATCTGTATAAGTTTAACGAACAAATGAAATAGCCGTATACTTTTTTCAGCCACAATTTTAAAAATTATGCCAACACATGCACATAAAATTGGCTATCCAAGTTAATTACTCTTCTTGTAGGGCTTCTTTGGTATAAAAACGCCATGATTCGTCCACTTTGGCAAAATATTTGTATAGTATTGAAATTAAACTTGGACTAACGCGGTGAAAATGACTGTGCTATAAATTTAATGTATTGGCCGAAGCAAAGGCCAATAAGCACATTTTTGAAAATGACATTGTATGACCCAACGAAAATGCCTTGAATGCGAAGATACCTTTAAAGGAAGATCAGACAAAAAATTCTGCTCTGATATGTGTCGCAATGCCTACAATAACAGAGAAAACAATTATACCAATAATACCATCAAGCGCGTTAATCTGATCCTGCGCAAGAACAGAAAAATCTTATCTGACCTAAATCCAGCGGGCAAGACCACAGTAAATGGCAAAAAGCTTAGAGATTTGGGCTACAATTTTGATTATTTGACTCATATCTATCGCACACGAAATGGCCACGTATATCATTTCTGCTACGAACAAGGATTCTTACAGCTCGATAAAGATTTTTTTACTTTAGTTCGAAGAGATGAAGAGAGTAGGTCCGGTGCTTAATTGCTTAAAGAATCTAGGTATTGCCTAAGTATAACCATAGCAGAAACCTTATCGACCAATGCTTTATTCCTTCTGCGCATTTTAGGAACCTTACTTTCAATCATAATTTCCATCGCTTTGTGTGTAGTGAAGGATTCATCTACTCTTTCGATTTGCAAATCAGGAAATTTTTTGCGAATCTGGCCAATAAATGTTTGAATATTCTCTTCCAGATAGGTAGGCGTGCCATCTTTGTGCACGGGTAGTCCGATTACCAAAACATCGACTTCTTCTTGGTTTAAATATTGACAAACAAAGTGTTCCAGTGCCTGTGTATTTATTCCCTTCAGACCATTAACACTCAGTCGAAGAGGGTCAGTTACCGCTACACCACTTTGACGCAAGCCATAATCTATAGCCAATACCCTACCCATATAAAAAGATGTTCCCCGGTGAAAGAACCGGGGAACCTATGTATTTTTTATGATTGTTCATCCATGTAAGATTCAATAGGAGCACATGTACAAACCAAATGACGGTCACCATAAGCACTGTCTACCCGTCCTACGAAAGGCCAAAACTTGTAGCCTTGTCTTAGGTAATCCAACGGATAAGCTGCTTTTTCTCTACTATAGCTATGCACCCACGCATCCGCAGTAACCTCTACAGCGGTATGTGGAGCATTATGCAAAGGATTGCTATCCTCGGGATATAACCCGGAGGCCACTTCATCGATTTCATGCCTGATGGCTATCATGGCATCACAAAAGCGATCTAATTCTGACTGGCTTTCACTTTCAGTGGGCTCGATCATAAGTGTACCTGCTACTGGAAATGCAAGGGTAGGCGCATGAAATCCATAATCCATAAGTCGCTTGGCAACATCTTCTGCACTGACGTGTGCTTTAAATGGATTAAGGTCTATAATCAATTCATGCGCAGAAAATCCGTGAGTACCTGTATACAATACTTTGTAATGTTTTTCAAGTCTGGACTTTATATAGTTTGCATTCAATATGGCATAACGTGTTGCCTCAGTAAGCCCTGAACCTCCAAGCATTTTGATATAACCATAAGAAATCAGCAATATACTCGCGCTTCCCCAAGGAGCGGCGGAAACGGCCTGAATTGGCTTGCTGCCTCCCGTTTTAGCATAAACGTGACCTGGTAAAAAAGGCGCCAGCTTACTATTTACACAGATTGGGCCCATGCCCGGACCACCTCCGCCATGCGGTATAGCAAATGTTTTGTGCAAATTCAAATGACAAACATCAGCACCAATAAGACCTGGACTGGTCAATCCGACCTGGGCATTCATATTGGCACCATCCATATACACTAGTCCACCGAAGTCATGTACAATCTGACAGATGTCCCGAATGCCCTCTTCAAATACCCCGTGTGTGGAGGGATAAGTGACCATCAAAGCAGCAAGATTATCCTTATTGGCTTCTGCCTTAGCTCGCAAATCATCTATATCTATATTCCCTTTTTCATCACAACGAACAACCACTACATCCATTCCAACCATAACAGCTGAAGCAGGATTTGTGCCATGCGCTGACGATGGAATAAGTGTAATATTGCGATGAGAATCACCCCTATCCAAATGGTATGCTCTGATGGTTAGTAATCCGGCATATTCGCCCTGGGCACCAGAATTGGGTTGCAGGCTACAAGCATCAAAACCTGTGCACTCGCATAACCATGCAGACAATTCTTCAAAAATCTGGTGATATCCCGCGGCCTGATCCGCTGGCACAAAAGGATGTAGATTAGCAAATGGCTCCCAGCTCACGGGGATAAGTTCCGATGCTGCATTAAGTTTCATAGTACAGGAGCCCAACGATATCATGGAGTGGGTCAGGGACAAATCCCTGTTTTCCAAACGCTTGATATATCGCATCATATTAGACTCTGTATGGTAGGAGCTAAATACAGGGTGCGTAAGGTAGTCTGACTTGCGTTTTAGCGATGATGGTATGGTTGAACTACCCGCATTTACTGATGGGGAAGCGCCAAAATGAGCCACTAATTGCTCAATATCATCCATACTATGGGTTTCGTCAATGGCTATGCGAATGCCAGCCTCTTCATACCCTAAATTAATGCCCGCAGCGAGCATTTTTTGTCGTATGGCATTCTGCTGCTCCTTTGGCAGATCAATAAATATCGTATCAAAATATGCAGTATGGGCTACATTAAAACCGCCAGTTTGTAGTGCGGCCGACAAGAACTGTGCTTTTTGGTGTATACTTTCTGCAATAGCTTTTATGCCCGCAGGACCGTGATAAACGGCATACATAGAAGCCATAATAGCCAACAATGCCTGAGCCGTACAAATATTTGAGGTCGCTTTTTCCCGACGAATATGCTGCTCTCTGGTCTGAAGCGCCATACGCAAAGCTCTGTTTCCATGTCGGTCTACAGACACGCCAATAATTCTACCTGGAATCAAACGCTTAAATTCTTCCTGTGTGGCAAAAAAAGCAGCATGCGGACCACCAAAACCCATAGGCACACCTAATCTTTGCGTATTACCTACAACTGCGTCTGCCCCCCACTCACCAGGAGGTGTCAGGATAGCTAGACTCAAAATATCGGCAGCAACTACCACGGCGACATCATGAGATTTCGCTGATTCGACAAAAGACTGATAATCCTCAACAGCGCCTTGCATATTGGGATATTGAACCATTACACCGAAAGTTTCGGGTTTTATTTTGTAAGATTTCCAATCTCCCGTAACTACCTTGATGCCAATAGGTTCTGCACGAGTCATGATTACATCAAGCGTCTGCGGAAACACACCTTTATCTACGAAAAATTCAAACCGGGTTTCAGCTTTTGCTTTTTTGTTTTTAACTCCGTAAAACATGGCCATAGCTTCAGAAGCCGCAGTACC
>CAYUZA010000105.1:0-9633 GCA_964449535.1 uncultured Saprospiraceae bacterium | reverse complement strand
ATATTCTACACAGTTCAGCGCCCAAAATCCCATGCGTGGAAATCCATTTGTGGGAATTGATCCATTAACCGGTCGTATACAAGGTACTCCCGAAATTTTAGGACAATTTGTTGTAGGTGTATGTGTGGACGAATGGCGCAATGGGGAGCTTTTAGGGACCACCCGGCGCGATTTTCAATTCAATACTGCTGGCTGTAACCCCACTGTCGAGGCTAATATTGTAGCGGATACTGTTAATGGTCAGCTGTATTTTTTGAAAAGCTGCGGTAGCAACACAGTAGAATTTGTAAATAGAAGTGGCCAAGAGCGCTATATTCGCGAATATTTATGGAGTTTCCCGGATGGCAATCCGCAAACTTCTTCCTCTCGCAATGCCAGTATCACTTTTCCAGACATTGGAAGATATACCGGAAGATTAATTTTGAATCCTGGTCTTACCTGCGCTGACTCGTTAGATATCGTTTTGGATGTATTTCCGGAGATAAAAGCCGATTATGATTTTGACTACGACACTTGCGTAGCAGGTGAAGTAATTTTTACAGATCTATCCACAACTGGAGCCGGCAACATTCAACGTTGGAGCTGGAACCTGGACTCGCGCTCACGTTCGGTCGTTCAAAACCCAATCCATACATTTGAAAATCCAGGGACTTATCCTGTAACGCTCATAGTTGAGGATGCTAATACTTGTAAGGACACCTTGGTTCAAGATGTCCGCTACTACCCCGTCCCAGAGACATTGATCATACAACCAGATGCGTCTACTGTATGTCTACCGGCTAACACGGCGTTTTTTAACCTTTCCAAACCCATTGACTCGACTTATGTCGTTCTATGGGATTTTGGCGATGGCAATAAGGGCCAAGGTCTGAATATAACGCACGAATACCTTCAACCTGGAATCTATACCGTGAGTGTAGAGGTCACGAGTCCTATTGGATGCACTACGTCAGCAACCTTCCCACAAATGGTAGTTGCATTGGCCAGTCCAGTAGCAGACTTTGACTATGAGCCTAAGACTTTAAACACCTTTAGCAGGGTAGCCAGATTTGATGATCGGTCTCGGGATGCCGCGAGCTGGAAATGGTTATTTGGAGATGGCAATAACAGTAACAGTCAAAACCCTACCCACACTTTCGCGGATACTGGAAGATATAACGTAACACTGATCGTCACACACCCTAATGGATGTCAGGATACGGTAAGTAAAATCCTGGATATAGAACCTCAGGTTAAATATTTCATGCCGAATGCCTTTACGCCAGATGGGGATGGCCTTAATGATGTGTTTCGCGGCAGTGGCATAATGGATGGAGCCACTGAATTTTCGCTCACAATATGGAACCGTTGGGGGGCGCTCATATTTGAAAGTAATGATCCTGCATTGGGATGGAATGGAACTATTATGAATAATGGCCAGGATGCACAGCCCGGTGTCTATGTTTGCCTCGTTCGTTATAAAGATCCTCGGGGCAACCCTATTGAGCTCAAAGGGTTTGCCACCTTAGTACGATAATTTTTTTTCATAAAAAAAGCAAAGAATAGGCTTTCATGCATTATCTTTGCAGCCTGATTTTAAAAGGCACTTAAAAGGAATACCATGGATGCGATAAAATTTGTTCAGGAACAGCTTTCTATCAATAGGGATCTTCCGAAGTTTTCTTCAGGAGACAATATTGTAGTTAATTACAAGATTGTTGAGGGTAACAAAGAAAGAATTCAGTCATTTAAAGGCGATGTAATTCAAATCAGCGGACAAGGGGCCACAAAAACCTTTACTGTTCGAAAAATCAGCAATGGTGTAGGTGTGGAACGTATATTTCCTTTTAATTCACCAGCTATTGTAGAAGTTGAAGTACTTAAGCGAGGTAAAGTGCGTCGCGCACGCCTGTTTTACCTGCGTAGTCTTGTGGGTAAAAAAGCAAGAATCAAGGAAAAAAAGAAACTGGTACAGCGATAATAATCAAAGGGGAGCAAACGCTCCCCTTTATTTTTTTATATCTGATCGCCATATATTAGTTATAATTAGTGCTTCTCTTTTATACCATTTGATTAGGCACTCCTCTTTCTTGACACTGTCGAAGCGTGTCGAGGAGCATAGCACTGTTGAAAAATGTGAATTTACCGTTAAACTTAGTCAAGACTATTCAGTTTGATCACATTGATCTACCTATTGCTTTTTAAAAATAAAAGTCACACAATTTATTACATGAATCAAGTGTAGAAAACAGGAAACATCATCAACCACATTGCATACTTCTCTTTCAAATACCAAGCGTAAAAATCAGAATACACCCATATCACTTTTTTTTGTAGGATATCAACAGACGGGCATGATCAAATACCAGTTCTTGTTCTTTTTGAATAGGCAACCACATATCCTGCCATTCATTTCCAGCCAGTAAAACAAGAGATTTATCAGCAGCTCGAATTGTAATGGGCAATTGCAAGCCATCTACACCAGCTTCTAAACGGTAGGAAAGGTGCCAACCGTCTTTTCGCTTTTTAAGCCGGTAATGCAATTCAGGAACCTCAGCCTCATAAAGATATTGTTTAAAAAATAAACTTAGATCTTGCTGAAAAAAGGATTCGGCCATTACGAAAAAATCTTCCGAATAAACAGTCTTATACTTATAAGTCTCATAAAACTCGCGAAGTAATGTAAACCAACGCTCATCATCATTCAACATGTGCCGCATACTATTAAGCACCCATGCTCCTTTATAATACTGATCACTTGTTTTTATTTTCTTATACCAATTCAGCCCACGAATCCCGATTATAGGCTGCTTATTGGCTATAAAAGCACGCTGATGCATCAAATAGCGCATGGCCGCATCATATCCCAATTGATGCTCCACATAAAGCGCTTCCATATAAGTGGTAAACGATTCATGCAGCCACATATCTGCTAAGTCAGTAGCACTTACCGCATTGCCAAAATATTCATGGCCTGTTTCATGAAGTATGATGTAATCAAATTGCATATCAGCAGGAATCCCCCCACCTAAATATCCTCTTCGATACAAATTGCCATAGGCTATGGCACTTTGGTGCTCCATGCCCAGGTATGGCGTTTCTACCAGCTTGTAGCCATCCTTCCAAAATGGATATGGACCAAAATAATACGCAAATGCTTTCAAAACATCCTGCACTTGAGTAAAATGTTTTCGAGCTTTTTCCAGATTTTCAGGTAGCACAAAATAATCTAAAGAAAGGATTTCTTTGATGCCCTCCAATCTAAATGTATCTGAGAAATGCTTATAGCGAGCCACATTTACAGTCACATTGTACGTGTTAATAGGATAGGTAACCGTCCACTCAAATCTTCGCCAACCATTTCCAGCTGGATAACTTCCTCTCAAACGACCATTTGAAATAGCCTGAAGACTGTCTGGAACGGTGATTGCAATTGTCATGCTATCAGGCTCTTCGCTGAGGTGATCTTTACAAGGCCACCATATACTTGCACCATCTCCTTGGCACGCTACCCCAATCCAAGGACTGCCAGATTCATCCCTTTTCCATACAAAACCTCCATCCCATGGGGCGTTTTTAGCAATTTGAGGAACACCTCCGTAATAAATTTTAAGCTTTCGAAGCTGACCTGGCTCCATTGGTCCCGTCTTTACAAAAAAAGCGTCTTCCTCGCGTGAAAATTCCAATAAATCGCCTTCCATTTCAATTCGATCAATAACTAAAGTCCTTGCCAGATCCAATTGTAACATTGAGGTCTGACGTATAACCTCAAAAGAAACTTCAACTACACCATTCAAAGAAAAACTTGCCGGATCAATTCTTATGTTTAATCCATAGTGATGGACGTCATAGCAAATCCTTTCATTGCTCAATGCACCACGTAGCGTATCCCCCCTAGTAAGCACGACATCTCCCCAATGATTTTGACCAAAAAGGTTCATTGAACTGAAAACGATGCTGAATAGGATGAAGATATTTTGTAACATCTTCGTCACTGCACCGCATTTTAAGTACCTATTTAAACCCGAAGTCATACAGCCATTATTTATTCAAAGATACTTAATCTATAGTTTTTGATAGCTTATTATTGGGCGTCAAGAAGTTTATAGCTAATGTCTTTAAAAAAAAACAACTACATTAACTATATTATATTAAAATAATATTTAATATATTTGCACTATATTAATAAGGTAGTTATGATCAAAACTCGAATTGACGTCCGATTTGTAATTGTAGTGAGTTTATTCACTATCGGTTGTGTTAGCAAGAAAAAATTTAATGAGGTTGGGATCCAGCGAGACCAAGCCGAAATGAATAACGAGCAGTTGAAAAAAAGAGCTCAACAGCAGGAAGAGACAATTCTAGATCTTAAGGAACAACTAAGTGTACTCGATGACACCCGGCAGTCTTTGGCTACAGTGAGAGCGCAGTTTACTCACACTGATTCAGAATTACAAGATTGTCGCAAGAGACTAGAGGAACTGATCGAGCAAAACAAACGTATACTAACTACTGCGAGTGGCGAAAAAGAAGCACTTGTAAATGAGCTAAGTCAAAAAGAAATTGCCTTGGAAGAAAAGAGATCGGATCTAAAAGCTATGGAGTTTACCCTTATGGAACGTGAGCGAAAACTACAAGAGTTGACGGACAAGATTCGTGAACAAGATAAACAGTTGGGTGCTATCAGAGAGCGTATCGCTCAAGCCATGTTAGGTTTTTCATCTAGCGATTTGTCAGTGGTACAAAAAAACGGACGTGTATATGTTACTCTGTCTCAAAATCTTCTTTTCCCGAAAGGTAGTCGCATAGTAGATAAAAATGGGGCACAAGCATTGGCAAAACTTGCTGAAGTGCTCAAGCAACAGCCTGACCTACAAATAAATGTGGAAGGCCACACCGATCCGGATGGTTCAGAGTCTCTCAACTGGGAATTAAGCGTACAACGAGCAACATCTATAGTCCATATTCTAAGTGAAAATGGTGTAAATCCGGCTCGAATTACCGCAAGTGGCAGGGCTTATTTCGACCCAATTGCACCTAATGATTCAGAAGCCAACAAATCGCGGAATCGTCGTACAGAAATAATTTTATCTCCTAAACTTGAAGAGGTGATGTCCATCATTCGCTCTTGATAGCAATCCTCCCAACCCATTTATATCGCCTTTGCTATTCTATTTTGATGCCTGACTATCAAAATTTATGGGTTATGCCATCGTTATAGTATCTTAGCAATATGGTGAGATTACATATGCGTCTCTGGATATATATATTTTTTGTTTTTTGGAATTTCCCAAAAGGAGCTTATGCTCAGGCGATTTGTGGGCTAGAATTGCCATTTATCAGATCTAGGATGGTGGAAATTGAAGACCAGCAGTCAGCCATTCTTCCATCAAGTCAGCTACGTCGCTTAGATACACTTACTATACCTGTAGTAGTGCATGTTGTATATTATTCCGAAGAGGAGAATATTTCAGATGAAAAAATTTATGAACAAATCGAAATACTCAATAGGTCATTTGGAGGCCATGTTGCAGCTCCTCCAGGTGTTCCAGCATGGGTCAAGTCTTTAGCTGCACCTTCAGGCATTCAATTTTGTCTTGCGCAAAAAGATACAAACAATCAGCCAACAACAGGTATTACACGTACGCAAACATACGAACCAGCTATAGGATTGAAAACAGACTCATCTGGCAAATTACGTCTTTTTTATGATGAGCTTGGGGGCAAAACTCCATGGAACACTCAACAATTTTTCAATTTGTATATATGCGATATAGGAACATCCATAGCGGGCTATGCATCTTCTCCGGAGCGTTCAATTCAACCAAATGAGGATGGTGCAGTAGTCAATTATAGATTTTGGGGTCTCAATTCATCCGAAAACTATCCTAATGGTTATATCGCTTGTCATGAAACCGGGCATTATTTCAATCTATTACATCCTTGGGGGAATGGCGGTTGTGAAAGTGACGACAAAGTGAGGGACACACCACGCCAGGCCCAGCCCACTATAGGCTGTCCAGAAACACAACCCATAAGTTGTAATAGTAAAGATCTGGTTCACAACTTTATGGATTATACCGATGACCCTTGTGTTTTTATGTTCACTCAAGGACAGGTATTGAGAATGCAACATAGCCTTGCAGTGCACAGGCCAGGCTTGTTACAAAATAATTGTGAGGGACAGAATACCCAAATATCACTAACTCCACAGCTTTATCCCAATCCAGTCAAACAGGGCCCGATCATTATTCGATGGCCCTCAACGGATCAAAATGTGGCGGAAATAAAGGTTTGGAGTACCGATGGACGACTCATAAACCAAACCAAACATTCGGCAGCAACCATCTTTAGTATTACATGCGAAACTTGGCCTCCTGGTATATATATAATCAGCTGCCAAACATCACAAAATATCCATACCTTTAAAGTTTTAAAATCGGAATGATTTTCATGCAAAATCAGATAACTCAAAAAACAGGGGTTTTCAACGGCAAATTACCAGTTATTATGCGGTCAGTACTGCTTTATACTGTATTATGGATTGGCGGAACAAGTATCATCTTTGCTCAAACCTATCAAAATGACTTTCTAAACATTGGCATTGGCGCAAAAGGCCAAGCTTTAATGGGTGCACGGATAGCTAGTTCTGATGATGTGTTTTCTACCTATTGGAACCCAGCTGGTCTTACCCGAATCCAAAAACCTTTAGAAATTGGAGCCATGCATGCAGAGTGGTTCACCGGCATAGTAAAGCACGATTACCTAGGTGTAGCAAAACAGTTGGATACTTCGCGAAGATCAGTGGGTGCACTATCAATAATCCGCAGTGGCATAGACAATATTCCAAATACACTCAACCTTTATGACCCCAATGGAGCCATTAATTATGATAATATAACCGAGTTTTCCTATGTGTCTTATGGTATTTTCGCATCTTATGCGCAAGCTATTTTAAAAACAAACTGGAGTGTAGGAGCAAATACCAAAGTATTATTTAGTCAGGCAGGTCCATTTGGTCGGGCATTAGGTATAGGTATTGATGCCGGATTAACATATCGCAATAAAAGATTGATGTTTGGTGTTATGGCGAGGGATATCACTACTACTTATAACCGCTGGAGGTATACGTTTACTGATGAGCAGCAACAAGTCTTGATTCAAACTGGCAACGAACTAATTGGAGCCTCTTCAGAAATAACAAGACCTTCTATACTTCCTTCTGTTGCCTGGAAACAACCTTACAAAGATTATTCATTTCAAGCAGAAGTGATGGCACACTTTACCTTTGATGGGCAGCGCAATGTTTTATTGAGTTCATCCTGGCTAAACATCTCACCCGCCATTGGACTGGAAGCAGGATACAAAAATCGAATTTATCTGAGAGGTGGCCTAGGTAATTTTCAGCGAATAAGACCTGTTGGACAACCCGACAACATTGCATGGAATATGCGACCCGCTTTTGGAATTGGACTCTACTTTGGAAGTGTAAAAATTGATTATGCCTTAACCAATGTTGGCAATACCAGCAACAACCGATATTCCCATATTTTTTCAGCTATCGTCTCCTTTAGCCCAAAAAAATTAAAGTAATATTAATAAGGAGACTCCAACTCTTTGAAATGTCCATTCATGGCCACTCTTTCCTGCATCCGGCTTGTTGATTCAAATGCGACAATTAGTCCCGCTGTATGTTCGATCAAATACTGTACCTGATCTTTTTCAGATGCCATTTCTAACAAGAAATATTCTTGTTCAATAGTGAGACCCAGGTAATGTATGACATGGGCTAAACGGAAATCATCTGATTTTTGGGCAACAGCTTTCTCAATGCCAGACCATTTGTACACTAATTTGATGTTGCGTAACAATTCAATAATCATGCTAACCGTTGCGGATTCTTGATATTTTGGCAACCACTGAATCTCAGCAGCTGAATACAACTTGCCAGGCATAGGCACGCGACTGCGTAATATTTCAAATCTGCGAGCACCCCCGACCTGTATATCCATACGTCCATCAGGATAAGTTTTATAGATCTTATCTACGATAGCCTCGCAAGCAATCGTGTGCAGAGAATTTCTATGAAAAAGAGGGATGCCAAAGGTAGTTTGGTTGTCATTACAATCCAATATGAGTTGTTTGTATCTGGGCTCAAAAATGTGCAGATTCAAACGTTCTTCAGGAAAAAACACAAGCTCAAGGGGGAAAACCGGCAACAGTTCCATAACATCATCTCATTTCTTTTTATTAAACAAATAATAGGACGAGAAGGTTGTTTCGAAGTTTATTGTCTGTTGAGCTCCCAAATGAAACTATAACAAAACGCAGATGCTCATTCCGTCAAGGGCGTGAAATCTTATAAACACCCCTGCCCTCACGGCTCGCCAATTCTAAATAGAGCATTCCCTTTGGCAAAAAGCGCAAGTCTAATGAATAATTATTGCCCGATATATCCTTAATTTCCTTCCAAAGGTGACCATTTTGATCAAATAAACGCAACATAGGATTAGTGAGGGATTGTCCCCATCTAACCTCCGTAAAATCTGATGCTGGATTGGGAAAAATTGAACATTCAAGATTAACTTCTTCGGCAGTTTGCCTGGATACCGCATCCGCTAAAGGCGACACCCACAATCCTCTGCCATAAGTCCCAGCATACAATTTCCTCTCGGCATAATTAATCTCCAATTCATTTACAATCACATTAGGCAAGCCATTGTTAAAAGGCACCCACTCCTCCTGATTGTCATCCAAATAGTAAATGCCATAATTCATTCCCAAGTAAAGACTATTTTCCGTATTGTCTTGCCATACGAGACACAATGCGCTAAAATCCGGCAAATTGAGTCTTAGAGATGACCAGGTATTACCTCCGTTATAGGAAACAAAAACCTTTCCTGACCCATTAGTTGAAATGGCTACTGTGTTTGGATCCCTGGGATGGATTGCAATACTTGTAATATTACCTGAAAAGCCAGAGCCTGTGAGTCGACGCCATGGCGTTGCTCCACCATCAGTCGTGACATACAATTCGTTGGTGAATGCAGCATACATAACTGAAGGATCGGTTGGAGCAATTTTCAAATGATCCAGTTTTCTCGAAAAAGTTTGTGAAATGGCATACCAATTGCTACCAAAATTATCTGACCTGTAGACTTCTTCATAACCAACATAAATAGTAGTAGCCCGTTGAGGATCTTGCTCGAATGGTGTAACCCAATTACCCTGACCTGAACCAGGTTTTGATATTCCATTTTGTGAATACCCAGCATTTTGAGAAGTATACATAGATCCATTTTGAGATGTACCAAAGAGTCGAAAAGGATTTCTTTTGTCTATAAATGTTTCCATGCCATCTGCACCCAACCAATCCAGCCATCCAGTCTGTGGAGTATATACAGATGTACCATTGTCTTGAGAGCCGCCTGATACCCGAACAGGATTTGTTTGTGCTACCCCAATTTTATAAAATTGCCTTATGCCTAAGCCCGTAGTTAAATCTTCATAATAATCTGGATGTATTATTGAAGTTTGCACAGCTCTGAAGAGACCTCCATCAGTCCCAACATATAAGACTGAATCTACGAACTCCATGATATCAACATCAGCATGGCAATATCCAATATTTTTTTCTTCTGCCCGATTGGGTAT
>CAYUZA010000104.1:9455-9678 GCA_964449535.1 uncultured Saprospiraceae bacterium | reverse complement strand
ACTGCGGAGATTTGCTTTGCCAATTCTCGAGTGTCCTCTTTGGGTAGCATGTGTGCTATCGATGATATTGAGTTTTTTGAAAATTGCCTGGTTACGGATGAAATTTTGGTAACCGTAGCAGAAGGTAGCGAAGAAAGTCTCGAAGCATTCGTTTGTTTTGGAGAATCATACGAGGTAGAAGGACAGTTTTATAGTGCTCCGGGTAATTATACCATTACTTTGG
>CAYUZA010000104.1:0-9445 GCA_964449535.1 uncultured Saprospiraceae bacterium | reverse complement strand
AATATTTATGGCTGTGACAGTATTATAAATTTGAGCTTGGAAGAAGTTGAAGTTTATACAGATATCCAGATATCGAATCCTTTAAATTGTCTTAATAATGAGGCGGAACTGATTGGCTCAGGATCAACAGGTTCTTTTGGTATCAGTTCTTATCTATGGTCCACATTTGATGGTACCATACTAAGCGATCCAACAGAACCTATCATCCGGATTGGTTCAAGCGGTACTTATTCTTTGATGGTTACAACCTCTGATGGACAAGTAGCATGTTCTCAAACCCTTGATTTCTTTGTTCCAATTGATACACTATCGCCAGATTTTTATATTGAAAATCCGCCTGAGTTGACATGTCAGGATACTGCAATTACACTCATGGCAATCGGGAATAATTTACCTCCATTGGCTTCAATTATTTGGACTGCCAGCAATGGAGGAAATATTCTTTCGGGGGCCAATACGTTAGAGCCACTAGTAAACCGGCCGGGTACTTATTCATTGCTAATCATCAATGATGAAAATGGATGTTTGCGGTTTGAACAAGTTGAAGTAATTGGCAGTTCAGATTTGCCAGTAATAAGACTTGATTCAATTACCGAACTGACATGTCTGGATACCTTAGGTCTCATTTGTGCATCCGTAAATTTTACGCTTGACAAGTTGCGACTTAAATGGTCTACCTCTGACGGATTTATATTAAATGGACATGATTCATTATGTATAAACTACTCTAAATCTGGTTTGTATAGAATTGTGGTTACTCATTTGGAGAGCGGCTGTACCACACAAGCTGAATTTGAAGGTAAGGATAATCGCATATTGCCAGCATTGAGTATTGAAGAGCCGGATACACTGACCTGTTTGCGCAATCAAGTATCATTGCGTGCACAATTGATACCGGAGGACACTACTTTGGTATTCAATTGGCGATATGATGGTATAGAGCAACCAGAAAATCCTAATGATCGAAATATAATGGTCAAAAAAGCCGGGGTGTATCAGCTCACCATTTTCGATACATTGAGCGGGTGTAGCGATAGCCTATATGTAACTGTCTATGCTGATGAATCTCTTCCGATAGCATCGGC
This sequence comes from uncultured Saprospiraceae bacterium, assembly GCA_964449535.1. Taxonomy (GTDB): domain Bacteria; phylum Bacteroidota; class Bacteroidia; order Chitinophagales; family Saprospiraceae; genus SLDF01. The sequence goes on along the minus strand of CAYUZA010000104.1, from coordinate 8,360 downwards.
AGGTAGGGATATGGTGCTCAATTGCGCTGTCGATACTATTTTTCCAGAATCCTCCGGGAGTTCATCTGGGGGTGATTTTACATACATTTGGGCAGAAAAGGATGGAACATCAGATCCAGAAGATATTCTCAGCCCTCCTATTACTTTGCCAGGAATCTATGTTTTAAAGGTCCAGCAAATTTCAACCGGTTGTGAGGTAACGGACACACTTGTTGTCTATGAAAATTTATACACACCTATTATTTTACCATTGGTCACTGATACATTGACTTGTGAAAAAACCTCTATTCCTTTAAGATATCAGGCAACATTTGATGACCACAGCAAGGTTATTTGGAAAAACAGTAAAGGTGACACTATACATCCTCCTTATCAGATATCCAATCCAGACACCTTCACTATTGTTTTACAGGATACTTTAAGCTTTTGCGCCGATACTCAACAGGTCATTATATTTGAAAATGTGTTGAATCCCATCATTAGGATCACAAATCCGGATACTTTGGATTGCGGGCGTTCAAATGTAACAATAGATGCCTCTCAATCAGAAAATTTGAATGAGTTGGTTTTCTTGTGGTCTACAATACAAGGTTCGATTATTGGTCAATTGGATTTGCCAAAAATCATGGCCGCTAAAAAAGGATGGTATTATCTCATGGTAAGGAACATTAATAATGGATGTGTTTCCTCGGATTCAGTCTACGTTGCTGAGGCTGAAGATTTACCATCACTTGTATTCGATACCCCAGACACCCTAACCTGTATTCGCACCGAAATTAATTTAAGGGCTGACCTATCTAATATGCAATTGCGCACAGGTTACGAATGGAGTACTTTGTCGGGAAATATCATAAGTGACAGATTTAAGCAAGAAATCTCTGTGAATCTTCCTGGATGGTATTTCCTTAAAGCGACAGACAGTACAAGCTTGTGTTCAACCATTGATTCTGTATTAGTTTTTGAGGACAAAGCATTTCCAATTTTAGAGATTCAAGCAGACGGAAAAATTACTTGTTTGGATACATTAGTAAGACTAAGTGTAAATCCTTCTGTTTCTGAATCTGAATTTATCTGGAATTGGTTCACTTCACAAGGAAATATAATAGGTTCAAATTCAGTTTCATCTACAAATGTTAATAGAGGAGGGATTTATGAACTTATCCTGCAGGCTGTATCAAATGGTTGTATTGATACCCTATCCATTATGGTACAAACGGACACCATCAGACCTGTTGTTTTTGCGGGGGATGATGTTGTATTGAATTGTGGAGAAAGGGACGTATTGTTATCAGGCAGCGTTTCCGCCGGATTCGATGACGCCACAATATTTTGGTACAGTAATGATGGAGAAATTATCGGGAGAAGAGACACATTAGATGTGAATATATTGGGTGCTGGAGCTTATATTTTGCAAGTATCGCCTCAAAATGGTTGTATTGTAACGGATACTGTCATAGTCAATACCCAATCAAATGGACATGTAACTTTTTTATTGCAAACGCCAGAATGCCCTGGTTTACCTGGCAAGATTATAATACAAAAAATAGAACAACTTCAAAGACCAATTAATATTCAAATAACTGGAGAACCGGGAATATATGATGAATACGATACCATCAGCATAAGTCCGGGCACATACCTTTTACGTATCACAGATGTGTTGGGTTGTATTCTAGATACTTCGGTAACTTTGCCTCCAGGGATCCCTTTAAATATATCACTCGAATCTGTTTTTCAGTTGGAGTTAGTGGAAGAGCGAGAATTTATAGTTGAATTTACCCCCTCGTCTACCGTTATCCAGCAATTTAATTGGTCACCTGCATTAATTGTTTCCATTGATCAAAATTTGTATCGTTGGAAAATACCATCAATAGTTGAAGGAACCTTTCAATACGAGGTCATTACTGAATCAGGATGCATACTTACGGGTCAGATTGAGGTGGAAAGAAAAGAAGTTAACAATAATGCGGTGTATCTTCCTTCTGCATTTACACCATGGAATCGCGACGGTGTTAATGATTATTTTTACCCACAACATGCCGCTGATATTACCATTAAGATGGAAAAATTCGAAATATTCACACGCTGGGGAGAACGTGTATTTTCGAATTTAGATTTTTCGGGCAATGATCCTGAACAAGGTTGGGACGGCACATTTAACGACAAATTATTGAATCCAGGGGTTTATATTTGGTATCTATCCTATAAATTAGATTCCGGTCAAACCTATTTATTGACTGGTGAAGTACAGCTATATTAATTATTTACTTGCATTATCTACTCATGTCGCGGGTGCGCAAATTCTTTGCCCCGGGTTGCTTTTTTATATTGTATATTTGTGCTGTTTTTAAAACAGGCTTATTAAATGCCAATAGGTATTTAAATATATTCATAATAAACAAAGAATGAAAAATATACGCAATTTTTGTGTTATTGCGCACATCGATCATGGTAAGAGTACATTATCAGATCGTTTGCTAGAAAAAACCAAGACGATTTCGGATCGGGACATGAAAGATCAGGCGCTTGATGATATGGATTTGGAAAGAGAACGTGGTATCACGATCAAGAGTCATGCCATACAAATGTATTACAAGCGTTCTCCATCAGAAGTATATACGTTTAATATGATCGATACGCCTGGTCACGTTGACTTTTCTTATGAGGTATCCAGATCCATAGCTGCATGTGAAGGAGCATTATTGTTAGTGGATGCGACCCAGGGTATTCAGGCACAGACCATTTCCAATTTGTATTTGGCTATTGAGCACGATTTGGAAATTATCCCTATTCTGAATAAGATAGACATGGATAATGCCATGATCGAAGAAGTATCCGATCAAATAATAGACTTAATTGGTTGCAAAAAAGAGGAAATTCTGCACGCATCTGGAAAAACAGGTCAGGGAGTTGAAGAAATTCTAGAAGCCATAGTGGAAAGAATCCCACCGCCAAAAGGCGATACGGATGGACCATTGCAGGCACTCATTTTTGACTCTATGTTCAACTCATTCAGAGGAGTTATTGCCTATTTTCGAATAATGAATGGCACACTAAGATCTGGCGAAAAAGTTCGTTTCGTTAATACCAAAAAAGAATATTATGCCGATGAAATAGGTATTTTGCAATTAAACCAAGTGCCCAAAGATATGCTTTCAGCAGGGAATGTGGGCTACATCATTACCGGTATAAAAGAATCAAAAGAAATAAAAGTAGGGGATACCATCACAACCGTTTCTAATCCTTGTGCAGCACCAATTCACGGATTTGAAGATGTAAAACCCATGGTATTTGCAGGTATTTACCCTATTGACAATGACGATTTTGAAGACTTGCGAGATAGTCTCGAGAAGCTACAATTGAATGATGCATCTTTAGTTTTTGAACCTGAATCTTCAGCAGCATTAGGCTTTGGTTTCAGGTGCGGATTTTTGGGAATGCTGCATTTGGAAATCGTTCAAGAGCGATTAGCCAGAGAATTCGATCAGGATGTCATCACAACTGTACCCAATGTTTCTTACCTGGCTAAAACCAAAAAAGCAGGAGCAGTTGAAATGGTGGTCAATACCCCAAATGAATTGCCCGATCCTGGAATATTAGAGTATGCAAAAGAGCCTTATATTAGTGCACAAATTATCACAAAACCCGAGTTTATAGGGGCAATCATGACACTTTGTCTTGACAAAAGAGGAAATCTAGTCAAACAAATGTACATTACTCAAGACAGGGTTGAATTAACATTTGAATTACCCCTAGCAGAAATTGTATTTGATTTTTATGATAGACTAAAATCTATTTCTAAGGGATATGCGTCATTCGATTATGCACCCTTAAATTATCGTGAAACTGATCTCGTCAAACTCGAACTTAGACTTAATGGTGAACCAGTAGATGCTTTGTCAGCACTTGTTCATAGATCTAAAGCAGAATCTTTTGGTCGAAAAATTTGTTTAAAATTAAAAGAATTATTGCCAAGGCAACAGTTCGTAATAGCTATTCAAGCGGCGATTGGTGCTAAAGTGGTCGCGAGAGAGACTATTTCTGCTCTTAGAAAAGACGTAACCGCAAAATGCTACGGTGGTGATATCACGCGCAAACGTAAATTATTGGAAAAACAAAAGAAAGGTAAGAAGAAAATGAGGCAGATTGGATCTATAGAAGTACCTCAAAAAGCATTTTTAGAAGTTTTGAAATTAAATGACTAATATGAAGGCAACATCGATGATAACCAGGCTTGTTTTTCTAGGTTTTTCACTTTTGATTTGGAGTAATTGTGACGGAGGTGCAGAACAATGGATGATTCGTCCGGAAAAAGGAAAAGTTTATTCCTATGAATTAAGCAATTATACCCAAAGATTGCATGAAACGGAAGAAAAGACCTATCAAAATGGTCTAACATTTGATTTGGAATTAATAAAAAAGAAAAAGGATGGTTATGAGATGAATTTGGTTGTAACGGGGATTGATATACCTACTGATGAACCCACTCCTGATTATGAGGAGTTTGTCAAATATACAAAGACTGAATTTATTGGACAGAAGAATATTTATTTACTGGATAAACGAGGCAAGCTGTCGTACACCAATGCAGATACTTCCAGTATAGAAAGTAAATTGAAAGCTATTGACACCATTGCTGATGATAATGAATACCAAAGGGCAGTCTACAAATTAACCCTCGAAGAAATGAAGAAAAATCTATTCAATGAGTGGTTGGCATATGCTCCTGATAAGAAGTCGAGTGACAAAAAATGGAAAACGAGTAATCCGCTTAATTACAGCGATAAAATCAATTCTGAACGCAATTTTATATGGAATCTAGTTGAGGAAACAAAAGACAGTATTGTAATAGAGGGTTCTAATTATTTGCGTAATGCAGAAAGTCGTCAAGACCTGGGAGATGGTATTACGCTGCTTACGAGATTTAGTGGCATAATGGAATTCAAAAGTAGAATTGTTTTGGATGCAAAAGATGGAATGTTACTAAAAGCAGATAACACCATACTTACCAATGGTCAAATTTCTAGATACCCAGATGGTATGCCCGATGGATCAACAGTAGATTTGGATATGGAACCCTTAGAGGGTATTGCTACTACTCGTATCAGACGTAAAGGTGTAGAATAGGAAGAAAAAGATAATTATATGTCTCAGCAGATCAATTTGGAAGAAGAGAGGAATAAAGATGCCATGAAACTAGCCCTTTCCAAGATGGAACGTCTTATGGCAGAAATCAAATTGGGTGGCGGAAAAAAGCGTCAAGAAAAACTTCTAGAATCCGGTAAAATGCCTGCTCGACAACGCATTGAATATTTGCTGGATGTAGACAAACCATCCTTTGAAATAGGCGCATTTGCTGCCATGGATATGTATGAAGAAGAGGGAGGATGTCCTGCTGCAGGCGTTATAGTTACTATGGGCTACATTCGAGGCCGCCTTTGTATTGTAGTGGCCAATGACCCTACTGTAAAAGCGGGTGCGTGGTTTCCCATGACCGGCAAAAAAAATCTCCGTGCGCAAGAAATTGCCATGGAAAATAGAATTCCTATCATTTACCTGGTAGACAGTGCCGGAGTTTACCTGCCAATGCAGGACGAAATATTTCCTGATAAGGAACACTTTGGACGTATTTTTAGGAACAATGCCAAAATGTCCAGCATGGGAATCACTCAAATTGCTGCAATTATGGGCTCATGTGTAGCAGGAGGTGCCTATTTACCCATCATGTCAGACGAAGCACTTATAGTCGATAAAACAGGATCAATTTTTCTTGCTGGCCCCTATTTGGTCAAAGCGGCGATTGGAGAAGATATAGATAAAGAAATATTGGGCGGTGCCACCACCCAATCCGAGATTTCAGGCATTACAGATTATAAGATGCCTGATGACAAAACCTGTTTGGATACCATTAAAGATATTGTAGACAAAATCGGACATCATGAAAAAGCTGGTTTTGATCGCATAAAGCCATCTTTACCTAAATGCGAAACAGAATCAATATTAGGTGTTTTTCCGGAAAATCCGGTAAAACCTTATGACATGACCAAACTGCTCGAGTGCCTAGTAGATGATTCAAAACTAACATATTACAAACAAGGATATGGAAAGACAATCATTTGTGCTTATGCACGAATCGATGGCTGGGCTGTTGGAATAGTAGCCAACAACAGAGAGGTGGTAAAAAATGCAAAAGGAGAAATGCAATTCGGAGGAGTTATTTATTCTGACTCTGCAGACAAAGCAGCTCGTTTTATAATGAATTGCAACCAAAAGAAAATACCTCTTGTATTTATACACGATGTTACAGGATTTATGGTTGGATCCCGGTCTGAGCATGGTGGTATCATTAAGGATGGGGCTAAAATGGTTAATGCCGTAGCTAATAGTACGGTGCCAAAATTCAGTATTGTTGTAGGCAATTCATATGGCGCGGGTAATTATGCCATGTGCGGTAAAGCATATGATCCTCGCTTAATAGTAGCTTGGCCAACGGCCAAAATAGCCGTCATGGGAGGCAATCAGGCTGCTGAAGTTCTGCTACAAATCCAAGTATCTTCTATGAAAGCTAAGGGTTTACCGCCAGACCCCGAACAAGAAAAATTACTATTGGATCAGATCAAGCAGCGTTACGAAAAACAAACCACCCCTTACTATGCGGCTTCAAGATTATGGGTGGATGTAATTATTAACCCATTGGATACTCGAAAAATAATATCAATGGGAATTGAAGCTTCTAATAATGGAATCGTTGAAAAATTTAATCCAGGCGTCATTCAAACGTAATATACTAATATCACCTTCGTTTAAGACCCTCTAATTCTTCCATGATTTTTTGTAATATTTGATCTTGAGCTTCTAGCCTTTTTTCGAGTTGCTCGATTTTATATTCTTGTTCTTGCAGTGCTTTAATAGCAATAGCAGAGAGAGCCCCATAATTAACTGTTAAAATTTCGTTGCCATCTCTATTGATTTGAGTTCTGGCTAATTCCGGAAAGAACTGATTAACTTCCTGAGCGCTAACGCCAATATGGCCATGTACAGTCTCCATATCCTTATATTGATAACGATATACATTGAGCTGCTTTAACTTGTCCAAAACCGTTTCTAAAGCAAACATATTTTTTTTAAGCAATGTGTCAGATGTATTAAAATATCCTCCCGTAGTGGCATCAAATGTTCCTTTGTAAGTTCCATCATAAAATAAATCGAGTCCATTGAGGGTTTCATTAACATACCACTCCCAATTTTTTTCCGAATTGGCATTTTCCAAGGCAAATCCAAAACTCTCGTGAGCCACCCTAAGCTTAAACGGACTAAAATCGTGGCTAGGACCAATATGAAATCCTCTTGCTTGTATGGAAACATCTCCTTTCCCCTTTCCGAGTGTTCCATCAGCAGTGATTTGACTTAAAGGAATAGTCAAACCGGACTCGAAACTTAAAGACGATGTATCATTCCCAATTTGTATTCCTCCTCCAAGCGAATCACCAACTGTGAGCGCGGGAAAATTTCGTTGTTGATTAATATTTCTGCCTATAACCATACGAGCATTGGGCATTGAATTACCTAAGCCTATATTACCATTTGGTGCAATCGAAAATCTCCCAATTGAAGCCGAGGCACTTGGTTTAAATCCAATCTCAAAAATGTCAGCATTACCTTGTGTGCCTAACCAATATTGATTTCCATTATTGGATTGGCCCATACGAAAAGAACCCAGCTGGTTTTCTTCTAAAAAGACACTCCCCAAAATATGCAACTTTTGTTCAGGTTGGTTAGTCCCTACGCCAATATTGCCGGGAATTCTGAATATATTTTGTCCAGAAATGAGCCATTTGGATCCCAAGTCAGAAAGATCGACCTGTCCCCCACCCCTGTTCAAGCTAATGACAGATCCTACTCTATTAATAAGCTGTATTTCATTGGTCGGATCGGCATCTGCATCATTTATTTCATCTATCACGCTTCCTCCTCCCAAACTCAAATTAATAACATTGCCATTTTTAGATATTTGTTGTAGTTCATTGGTAGCACTCAAGTCACCCGTATTTTGAATCGTATTGTTGGTGATATCTATTCCGGTCCCAGCTTGATAGTTGATCTGAGTGGGTAGATTCACTGCATTGCCCCCCGATATGGTCAAAGTATTACCATTCAAAACCAAAATTTGATTGTCAGAATTATTATCGTCGGCCGGAGTCCATGAAAGACCATTCCATTTTAATACTTGACCTGAATTAGCACCCTGTCTTGCAAGGTCTAAGGGGTCTTCATTCGTCCCTTTTCCTGTTAGGGCATTGTTGAGCTTGATATTAAGAGTTGCTGAAGAAGCCACACCAGACTGATTGGCATACAAGGCA
>CAYUZA010000103.1:0-9753 GCA_964449535.1 uncultured Saprospiraceae bacterium | reverse complement strand
TAGTTAATCATCTTTTTTAGTAAAACATTCTCATTATTGATTCGTTATTAAAGCATGGAGTCTGAAATCGATTTTCAGGAAATTATAACCAATAAAGGTCACAATCTAAAGGATCTGAGTGACCAATCGCCTTTGTTGCTTGTTTTCTTGAGGCATTTTGGCTGTGCTTTTTGCAGAAAGGCCATGTTTGAACTTTCCAAAAAAAAGCAACACTATGAGTCTTTAGGAGTCAAGCTGATTTTATTTCATTTGAGTGATGAGGAAACTGCACAAAAATATTTCAAGCGATTCAAACTGGAAAATGTAGAATCTGTTTCTGATCCTTATTGTACTCACTATTCAGCTTTTGGTCTTGCTAAAGGTAAGTTTAATCAACTTTTAGGATTAAAAGTATTGATGAAAGGTCTTCCTCATATGTTAAATCCAAATACAGGGTGGTCTACTTTTATCGGCGATGGATTTCAAATGCCAGGCGTTTTTTTGGTTCAAAATAGCCAGATAAAAGCCAGTTTTATTCATGAATTGGCGTCAGATGAGCCAGATTATGAAAAAATCATTTCCTGTTGTGTGGTAAAATAAACATTGAAATATGAAAGGTTGGCTTTTTTCTGCATGGAAAGATAGCAGCGAATCAGACCTTTCGGGTTTTGATAAGCTTTTAAGTCTATTTCAGGAATTAGTCATTCATGCATCCGGTAATGTTCAGGAAGCCTTATCATGGCTTACCCAAATTGACAAGGAATTTGAGCTAACTGATGATTCTTACAGTGTTTCAGAGTTTATTGACGAGCTTATTGTAAGGGGGTTGATTGAGGAATCCAAAGAATTTAATCGACCCAAAAAGAGTCTATCTGCCAAATTTTTGATTTCGCTCCGAAAAAAGGCACTCAAAGATCTTTTTGGGCAAATCCGTAAAAGCAAGAAAGGAAATCACTCTACTGTTTTTGATGGAAAAGGTGATGAACATACTTCAAATTCAAGGCCTTACGAATTTGGTGATAAGTTAGAACACCTGGATATGACTCAATCCATCAAAAATGCTCATATCAACCATGGCGTTGGTAAATTTAAAATCACTTACCAAGACCTAGAAGTCAAAGAGACTTATTACCAATCTCAAATGAGTACTGTGTTGATGATAGACATTTCTCACAGTATGATTTTGTACGGAGAAGACAGAATTACCCCTGCTAAAAAAATTGCTCTAGCATTAGGCGAATACATAACCCGATATTTTCCTAAAGATACGCTGGATATCATCGTATTCGGTGACGATGCATGGAAAATTGAGCTGGAAGATATTCCCTTTTTAGAGGTTGGTCCTTATCACACAAATACAGTAGCTGGATTGGAGTTGGCCATGAATCTATTGCAAAAGCGTAAGAATCCAAACAAGCAGATCATGATGATTACGGATGGAAAACCAACTTGTATAAAAAGAGGGGTCAAATACTACAAAAACAGTTTTGGATTAGATCGTTATATCGTAAATCGAACCTTAAATCTGGCAGTAAAGTGTCGCAAATTAGGTATTCCCATTACCACTTTTATGATAGCGAAAGATCCTTTGCTCATGCAGTTTGTAGATGAATTTACCAGCTCAAATAATGGCAAGGCTTTTTACAGCAATGTGGAAGGATTGGGTGACTTTATCTTCAGTGATTACAGAAAGAATAAACACCGAAGACTTTAGTGTATAGGTATTTTAGAATTTCAATTTTCCCATAATAACTTTATGGAATGAAGATATTGAGCATCATATTTGTTTCTCTAATTGTTTCGCATAATTTTGTAAGTGGTCAGTCATTGGAAGGACTAGCCGAAAAGGCCCTAATCTTATTAGACACATCCACCAGTGCAGATGAAAAGCGAGATCTTTGGCAAAATATGCCTGCTCATATGGCTTTTTTAGGCCAACATCATTTTAGCTATTCCGATTTAGTCAGTAGTTTGCCCATGCTGATGATCAGACCTACAACAGACAGCGCGTACATATTTGTAACCGGTGAAGCCCGTCTGGAGACCGATTATTTTCGATACTATGGGGGAATCTACCACGTTAAAAAAAAGAAATGGATTTCGTTCCTTCCTAAGGAATCAGCAGAGATAGTTTCACCTGATGAACTATATACTCATGACATGTGGGATGGTAAATTGTACTATGAGGCAAAAAGCTTTAAAAAAGGATTTCGCAATTATTACGTTTTGATGGGATATCGATATATAGATTATTTCCGACGTGAGAAAACCATGGAAATCGTTCGTGTAGATGCAGATGAGGTGGCATTTGGAATTCCTTTAATCAAGGGGCCTAAGGGCGAACGATGGGGCCGATTCGGATTGGAATATGCTGCTGAAGCTCCTGTTTTTTTTAACTATGAGCCCACGGAGAAGAAGATTATTTTTGACCATTTGATTCCATTCAAAGGTTTGTACGAAGGACAAGGAACCGTTTGGGTTCCTGACGGATCCTATTCTGCCTTTGATTGGAGAAAAGGATATTGGCATTTTGTAGAAAAATTGCCTGTTCAATACAGCGAAACTCCGCCAGGGGGACAACCGACTCAACGCGAATCTGAAAGAAAAGATATATTAGGCAGGCCAATAGGTAAAAATTAATGTATTTTGGAAATAAATACCCATACATTAAAAGTCACTAAAACCGCACATTATTATACCTACGGCGAACCGGGAAGCCGAACCCGTTATTTTTTGATGGTTTGCCACGGCTATGCCCAAAAAGCAGATGTTTTTTTACAAAGCTTTCGGGCGTTGGACCCAATGGAATATTATATAGTAGCTCCCGAAGGATTTAGCCGGTTTTACAGGAAAGGATTTCAAGGCGATGTGGTGGCATCTTGGATGACAAGTGCAGATCGACTGCATGAAATAAATGATTATGTAAGTTACTTGCAGCAATTGTATGATCAGGAGATCAGAAGACTTGGTTCTGATGTTAAAGTGGTTTTGTTAGGCTTTTCACAAGGTGCAACTACAATTTGGAGATGGATATATGCACAACAGCCAAGGTTTGATATTTATATCAATTGGGCCGGTTGGATAGCTGAAGATATTGATTACGATAGTCGTGAGGATTTGTGGCAATCGGATTCTCTTTTCTTTGTATATGGTAATTCAGATCCTTTTTTACCAGATGAAAAAATACAAGAACTAAAGGATCGATGCCAAAAGTTTTCAATTCCATTCAAATTTGTGTCTTTTAATGGAGTCCATGCCGTGGATGCAGCGGAATTGAAAGCGTTGCTCGATCATCGGTTCAGTGATTAATTTTTCGGAGTTTGTTACAGATCAACCCAAAACCTTACTCGGGTTGATGCGTTTTATTCTCACAAAAGTTATAATGCATGGAAAACTCTACACCCTATTTAATAATAAGCGGCACAAATCGTAAAAATGCACAGACATTGAGGGTGTCAAAGGCAGTAGGAGAGCTATTGAGCGAGCTGGGCGTACCATACCAGATATTTTCCCTTGAGGACATTGATCATAATTGGCTCACAAATAACATGTATGATAAAGATGCCAGATTCGGGGATCTGGACAATATTCAAACCAGTTTATTTATTCCTGCGCAAAAATGGATATTCATTGTACCTGAGTATAATGGTAGTTTTCCAGGAATATTAAAGGTGTTTTTGGATATACTTTCTGTCAAATGGCAAAAAGAAACTTTTTTCATGAAAAAATCGCTCCTCATCGGAGTAGCTTCAGGCAGAGCGGGTAATCTTAGAGGTTTAGAGCACCTTACGGGCATACTCCATTATTTGAAAATGGTTGTTTTTCCCATTAAACAGCCGATTAGCAAGGTGAATACATTGACTAGTGAAAGCAATGCCACCCAGTTGGATGATGAAACACGCATGGTTTTATTATCCATATTAGCTAGTTTTCGGGATTTTTAATATGGCGACATCAGAAATCTAAAGTCAAAAACGAAAAGCATAAATGCATAGCGAAAATGAATCTTACATTTAGAACAACAAAAGGTCTAGACTATGCTTTTGACATTTTGGCCGATATGCAAAAATTTGTTTTGGTGCATCCGCTGATTTCAAAGATAGATGATCTTGGAGAAGATAGATATATGGTGCATGAAACCCTAAAATTAGGATTCGTTCCTTTTTCATTCACTTATCCTGCGACAATCGAAAAAAACATTTTGGACAAAAAGGTTATAATTCGTGCCACGGTGTTCAGATTAAATAAAATAGAAATGAAATTCGCTTTAAAGGAAGAAAATGGGTTTACAATTGTTCACGAAGAAATTCACTTTCAAACCCCTCTTCCGATCAAACATATAATGAAAAGGATTTTCAAAGAACAACACGAAAAACTGTTTAAGAATATTGATGCTATGTAGGTCATTTACGGTAAAATGGGTTTCACGAAATATGTGAATTTACCCAATTTTCTATCATTTTCATTCCATCAGGCGTGCCGATTGACTCGGGGTGGAATTGTACACCTTCCCAAGGTAAATTTTTACAAATCATACCCATAGGAAGTTCATCATCCATGGTCCTTGCAGAAATAGCTACTTTGTTGGTATCTATGTCGCTTAAAATTAAAGAATGATACCGCATAACAAGCAGTGGATTTGGCAAACCTTCAAATACTCCATGGCTAGTATGCGTGATCCGACTTTGCTTGCCATGCATGGGCATGGGCGCTTTGATCAGCTGAAAACCCAGAAACATCCCCATAGCTTGCATGCCTAAACAAACTCCAAGCGTTGGAATATGTGTCATTTCGCTCAGATGCTTGAGACTTTCCATGAGCATGCCTGAGGTTTCGGGCCTCCCAGGTCCTGGACTGATAACTACCCCTTGAAAATCCCTATTCCGGATAGAAGCTAAATCCAATTTGTCACAGCGTACCGTTTGCACAGAGAGCCCGCATACCATTAGGTAATGCTCTAGATTAAAGGTAAAAGAGTCATAATTATCAATTAGCAAAATATGGCCTTTTTTATTCATAAGGTTGATTTTGAAGCTTCTTGTTTGAAGGCATCTGTGCTGATGTGCATTAAAGATTTCACAAAATCTAAGGCTAAATCATAAATATAATCACCGACGATACAAAACTGAAGCAGGATCTTCATAGGCAGAGAGCTGCTGGCATAAGATGGACTAATAAGTCCGGATTTGGTCAAAAATTGCAAAAAGTAGGCATAAATAAGTGTGAAAGCAGTAGCAAGAAAAATGGAACTAATGTAAACTGAAGTTTCCGTAAAAGTGGAACCATTTATCCATTTTCCTAGGGCCAAAACTGTTTTGTACATTAAAAAGGTCAACAGCATTAAACAACCAGTGGCAATGGATAGAACTAAGGCGGGGCCTTCCCATTTAAAATAGGTCCAAAAAAATAGTTTAATAAAATATGTAAATTGTAAAGTACTAAATAACAATAATATGATTGTCAAAATCCATAATAACAATTTGTGAGCCTCCAAAGCAATCACAGCGTACACTGCAGAGAAAATTACAGCTAATAGCATCAAAATTTCCAGCATAGACTCCTAAAACTCATCAGTAAAATAAAATGAGATATCTGGATGCGCTTCCTGCACTGTTTTCAGGCTCCAGGAAGTTTCGGCTAGAAAAACCAAGCGGCCATTTTTGTCGCGAGCTATGTCTTTTTTGCGCCTACTGATAAATTCTTGCATAGCTGTATCAGTCTTGGACTTAACCCAGCAAGCTTTATACAAAACCATGGGCTCGTAGGTGCAGGAAGCACCATACTCATGCTGCAGGCGATATTGAATTACATCGAATTGAAGAGCGCCTACGGTACCAATTATTTTTCGATTGTTGTCCTCTTTGGTAAACAACTGAGCCAGCCCTTCATCCATCAATTCCATCAAGCCTTTATTTAGTTGCTTGGTTTTCATAGGATCTGCGTTATTGACATACCGAAATTGCTCCGGTGAAAAACTGGGAATCCCCTTGAAGTGAAGCGACTCACCTTCAGTGAGTGCATCACCAATTTTAAAATTCCCAGAATCATACAAACCCACTACATCTCCGGGATATGCTTCGTCTATGACCGATTTTTTGGAGGCCATGAAGCTGGTTGGATTGGAAAACTTCATGTTCTTGCCTTGGCGAACATGAAAATAGTTCGTGTTGCGTTGGAAGGTACCTGAAACAATGCGGCAAAAGGCGATACGGTCCCGGTGTTTAGGGTCCATATTAGCATGTATTTTGAAGATAAAGCCGGTAAATGGATTTTCAGTAGGGTTTACAAAGCGCTCTTCAGTCTCGCGGCCACCTGGAGTTGGCGCTATTTCTATAAAGCAGTCAAGGAGCTCTTTTACTCCGAAATTGTTGATAGCGCTGCCGAAAAATACTGGTGAGATTTTTCCATCCCGGTATTGGTTAATCTCAAGTGTGGGGTAAACTGTGCTAACCATTTCAACTTCTTCTCTCAAGGTCTTCGCCGCCGCTTCACCGATTCGTTTTTCGAGTTCAGGATCAGCAAGGTTGCTGAATTCAAGGGTGTCTTCCTCGGAATGCACGCTGTGCGGACTAAACAAGCATAATTTTTGCTCATACATATTATATACTCCCTGAAATCTTTGCCCCATACCAATAGGCCAGGAAAGCGGTGTTACTTTGATGTGAAGTTTTTGCTCTACCTCATCCAACAGATCCATGGCATCCTGCCCTTCCCGGTCCAATTTGTTGATAAAAACAATGATCGGAGTATTGCGCATCCGGCAAACTTCTACTAGTTTTTCTGTCTGCTCCTCGACCCCCTTGGCTACGTCGATCACCACAATAACAGAGTCCACAGCTGTCAGGGTACGATAGGTGTCTTCTGCGAAATCCTTGTGCCCCGGTGTATCTAAGATATTGATTTGAAGATCCCGATACTCGAAGCCCATGACCGAGGTGGCGACTGAGATACCACGTTGTTTCTCGATTTCCATGAAATCCGAGGTGGTGGTCTTCTTTATTTTATTTGACTTTACAGCACCGGCTGTTTGAATAGCGCCCCCAAAAAGCAGCAGCTTTTCAGTCAATGTAGTTTTACCGGCATCGGGGTGGGAAATGATAGCAAATGTTTTTCGTCGTTGGATTTCAGTTGTAAGCGTCATATTCTTTCAATAAAAGCCATCAAAGGTAATCAATCTGTGATTAGAAGACCATCGAAGTGAAAGGTAAAAAATGCTCGATGCTGGTTGGTGTTTTTCATCTATTGGTAAGATAATGGAAAATTCAACGAAAAATTAAGGGAACTAGACATGAAGAGTTCATGGGTAATTGAAACCGCTCTTTTGTACAATTTACCGAGTTAAGGAAAATATTCATCTGCATTTTTTTAGTTTTGCCGAACTAAAATACTGCATTGGGTTAATCAAATCGATACTATTATGAAAATAATTAATACAGCCATAATATTAGGTCTTACCTTATTGGCGGTACCTGTTTTTACTTGGTTTTCAGGGGTGGCATTAGGTGAGGAAGAGTGGGCGGTATTGCGTACCTTGATCTATGTGCTTGCAGGAGTGGTGCTTTTTACTTTTGTGGTCGGCGAACTTACTTCAAACAATTCGCAGGTAGACAAGCTGTGGAGCATCATTCCGATCGTGTATGTTTGGATCATAGCGCATTGCGGCGATTATGCACCCCGCCTGTTGGTGATGCTGGTTCTGGTGGCCTTGTGGGGAGGCCGGCTTACCACCAATTTTGCGCTCAAAGGCGCTTACTCCTGGAAGTTCTGGGATGGGGAAGAGGACTACCGCTGGGTAGTCTTGCGCAATAAACCGGAGTTTCAGCCCCGTTGGAAGTGGACCCTGTTCAATCTCTTTTTCATTTCCGGGTACCAAAATGTACTCATTCTCCTGTTTACGCTGCCGGCTCTGGTCGTTTTCCAGTTTCGGGATGCGCCCCTGGGAGTTGCAGATTATGCAGTAGCCGGTGCCATGTTTTTTTTCATAGCCTTCGAAACCCTGGCAGACTGGCAGCAGTGGACTTTTCAAAGTGCCAAATGGGCCAAAATAAAATCAGGACAGCCGCTGAACCCCGATGAACAAGCGGGATTTTTGCAGAAAGGCCTTTGGGCGAGATCCCGGCACCCCAATTATTTTGCTGAACAAGCCATTTGGGTTTGTTTTTATTTCTTTACCGTCAGCGGTGGCGCGCACTGGTTTAACTGGAGCGTCGTAGGATGTATACTGCTGCTTCTGCTTTTTCAGGGCAGCTCCAACTTCAGTGAAGAGATCAGTGCCTCAAAATATCCTGCCTACAAAGACTATCAGGCCCGGGTGCCCCGGTTTATTCCCCGCCTGTTCTGATGCAACTGTCCCAGCTTTTTTGATGTTTACTAAAAAATGATCAAACAACAGCCATGGCGTCAAACACTTTCGGAGAACTGTTCAGGGTTACGACTTTCGGAGAGTCGCATGGAATTGCCATCGGTGTAGTCATCGATGGGTGTCCGGCTGGTTTACCGCTTTGCAGGGAAGATATCCAGATAGAACTGAATAAACGCCGACCCGGTCAGTCGAGTATAGTTAGTGATCGCAATGAGCAGGATCAGGTAGAGATATTGTCGGGCATCTTCGATGGGCATACCCTGGGTACGCCGATAGCCCTTTTGATTCGAAATGAAGACCACCGAAGTGCCGACTACTCCCATCTGGAAAAAGTATATCGTCCTTCGCACGCGGACTACACCTGGGAGCAAAAATTTGGTATCCGGGATTACCGGGGTGGGGGACGTAGTTCAGCGCGTGAGACAGCAGCCCGCGTAGCTGCCGGTGCGGTAGCTGCCCAATGGCTCAGGCAACTGGGCATTTCGATCCAGGCATTCGTAAGTTCGGTAGGCGATATTAGTTGGGATGAAGACTGGTCATCGGTTTCAGAAGCTGCCATTGAGTCCAATGCAGTGCGCTGCCCGGATCATGAGACCGCTGCGAAAATGGAGGCGTTGATCGCCACATTAAAGGCAGAAGGGGATTCTATTGGTGGCATTATCACCACGAGGGTGCAGGGTTGTCCGACAGGGCTGGGTGAGCCGGTATTTGACAAACTGCCCGCAGTACTCGGCCATGCCATTCTCAGCATCAATGCCTGCAAGGGGTTTGAGATGGGCAGTGGCTTTGCAGGTGCCCGGATGAAGGGCTCTGAACACAACGATGCCTTTATTTCGGAAGAAGGCAAAATCAAAACGCGCAGCAATCACTCCGGGGGAATTCAGGGCGGCATTTCCAATGGCATGGATATCGTATTTCGCGCTGCCTTTAAGCCCGTAGCCACTATTCTGCGTCCTCAACAGACAGTCAATACCTCCGGTGAACCTATCGATCTGCAGGCTGCAGGCCGCCATGATCCATGTGTCTTGCCCAGAGCGGTCCCCATCGTATCGGCTATGACGGCCATCACCCTGGCTGATTTTGTATTGCGCAGCAGACTGTCGAGGTTATAACTATATGGGCTGGTGATTTCTGAAAAAGAGAATAGAATTTAGGTTTTAGCAATTCCGAAACCGTATTAAAGATAAGGATCCGGACGTGATGCAGTTTTTGTGATGCGGAAATGTACAAGGTTGATCATGTATTTTATAAAAATGCAGAAAATTGAATCGGCTTGTTAGTAAAGGATTGTTTCTTAAATCGTTAAGGGGAAAAATTGATGAATGGTGCTTTTGGGTGACCATCAAGATCAAGGATGCTATTGGCAAATTGTCTGCTAGTTTCTATTTGTCTACAAAATTTTGGGGACCAAC
>CAYUZA010000102.1:4178-9846 GCA_964449535.1 uncultured Saprospiraceae bacterium | reverse complement strand
TGATATTGATATCAGCGCGTTCAAGCTCAGTCTTGGTAGGATTAACGACATAGTTGCCATTAATGCGCGCCACGCGAACTTCTGAAATTGGCCCTGCCCATGGAATATCTGAAATAGTAAGCGCAGCAGACGCTGCTAATGCGGCAAAAGTATCTGGTGGTGTATCAACGTCTCCAGAAAGTAAATTAATGATTACCTGCGTTTCGTTCATATAACCCTCTGGAAATAGGGGTCTTATCGCTCTGTCTACAAGTCTGCATATAAGCACCTCGTAATCAGATAGCTTAGATTCTCTGCGAAAAAAATTGCCGGGTATTCGTCCACCTGCGGCAAATTTTTCTTGATAGTCAACACTAAGCGGAAAAAAGGCCTGACCTTCTTTGGCCTCTTTATTGGAAACTACAGTGCATAATAACATGGTATTGCCTTCTCTGACCAATACAGAGCCATCGGCAAGAGAGGCGAGTTTACCTGTTTCCAGGACAACTTCCCTACCATTGGGTAGTTGAAAACTCGTTGAAAAAGGAACTTGTTTTCCCATAAAATATCTTCTATTAAATCCAAAAAATCTCACTAAGGACCCTTTATCAGAAAGGGTACATTCAAAAAAGATAATGACCTGAATTTCTCCAGGCCATTATCATTCGAATTATTTTCTGATTCCCAGCTTCTCGATAATCGCCCTATAACGGTCGATATCTTTTTTCATCAGATACGAGAGGAACCTCTTTCTTTTACCTACTAGTGAAAGGAGAGTTTTGCGGCAGGAATGATCTTGTTTGTTTGTTTTAAGGTGCTCAGACAGAGATTGAATACGATAGGTAAACAAAGCAATCTGACCCTCAACTGAACCTGTATTTTCAGGTGCTCCGCCGTGCTCGCGGAATATTTCTTGCACTTTTTCTTTACTTAAGTAAACTGACATGTGTTAAATTGTTAAAATGACCAAATGTGATTACTAAAATCAGTATTAGCGCCGCAAAGGTACAACAACCAATTGAAATGCAACCAATTTTGTTTATTATTTAATTACTACTACGCTTCAAGGCTTTTTGCCTTATTCCATAGAACATCCATTTCCTCCAAACTCATCTCCTTGAGTGGCTTAGGCGCATGGGATTCTATAAATTCAAAACGTTTTTTAAATTTTGCGTTTGTTTTTTCCAATGCTGTTTCAGGATCGATATGTTCAAAACGTGCATAATTTACCAGTGCAAAAAGCATATCACCAAATTCCTCCTCCTTCCTAACAACATCGGTATCGGGCAGTTCTTTGAATTCACGAACTTCTTCTAATACTTTCTCCCAAACCTGCTCTTTTTCGTCCCATTCAAAACCTACCTGCGCTGTTTTTTCCTGCATTCTATATGCCTTAATCATTGCCGGAAGACCAACTGGTACGCCTGATAGCACTGATTTTTTTCCTTCTTTAAGTTTTAACTGCTCCCAATTACGTTTGACTTCATCGGCATCCTCCACAGTTACATCTCCATAAATATGAGGGTGGCGTGCTATGAGTTTTTCACAAACGCCATTGAGCGCATCCGCTACATCAAAATCACCGGACTCGCTTCCAATTCGAGCATAAAACACCATATGCAGCATCAAATCTCCAATTTCTTCCTTGACCCCCAACACATCTCCCTCAATAATCGCTCCAGCCAACTCATATGTCTCCTCTATGGTGAGATTGCGAAGAGATTGCATGGTCTGTTTTTTGTCCCAGGGGCACTGCTCACGCAATGTGTCCATAATCTCCAGCAACCTGGCAAAAGCGATTGCTTGTTTATGATACTTTATATTGATTTCCATGGAATTAATTAGCGAAATTACCATTCCAGGCTATGCCCGAAAAATGTTTTCTTGGTTTCAAAATAGCCGATATTTTCAGGTCTTGGCTTCACCACCACTGGCACTCTGGAAAGCACCTCCAAACCTCCATCTTGCAACGCTTTTACCTTATCCGGATTATTGGTTAATATGTGCAGGCGTTTTATTCCCAAATCTTCCAATATACACAAGGCGTCTTTGTAAATTCTGGCATCGGCTTCAAAACCCAAATGGGTATTGGCATCTGCTGTATTCAGACCAGCATCTTGCAGATTATATGCTTTGAGCTTATTAATAATACCTATACCCCTTCCCTCTTGTCTTAAATAAATGAGTACACCCCTATGTTCTTGTAATAAAGAAAGAGCTTCATGAAGTTGCTCGCCACAATCGCAACGAAACGAGCCAAACAGATCACCTGTCATGCATTCGGAATGTATTCTTACGTAAGCATCATCCCCAGGTGAGAAATCCTCATGAACCAGTGCCAAGTGGGGCATAGATTCTTCCTCGTTGTGCGCATAGGCCATCATTCGAAAAGTACCTTGCGGGGTAGGAATAATTGATTCAACTTGTCTGCGCAATAACATTTTGCTGTTTTCGTACAATCGGTAAACGAATACCAAAGAAAAGTGTTGCAAAGGTACAACTATGCCTCGACAAGAAGATGATAAAATTCTTTATGAAAAAACCGTGTAAGTCCTTTTCAAATAGTCCAAGGTAGTCTTCATGAGTCGAACCAGGACTTCTTCATGAATATCCTCCCACCTTTTAATATAAATACAAGCTTTCCCCATTTTGAATTTTCCCAATTCTTCGAGCAAGTGGGCATGTTCATCCAATCCCGTAAACACGTATAGTGAAATAGCAGCCTTTCGTGGAGAAAAAGCTAAAGTGGGTGCATCCCCTTCATGACCACTTGGGTATCTATAGTGATAGTGGCCGAAACCTATGATATTAGGTCCCCAAAGAACTGGTTCATGTCCAGTTACTTCTTTCATACGGTTGATTATCTTCCAACTGTCGTCTCTCTTTTTGGGATCATCAAGTCCTTCAATAAACTCCTTGACGCTGGCATCGTGAGGTATTGTTTTTTGTTCGGCCATATTTCAGGGTTTCTTTTTTACTATTTTTCGTGAGGCATCCAAATATAAAGGTAAAGCGGCAGATCCATACCAATTGAAGGTTTCTGCTTCTAACAATTGCTCACGGATAGCAGGATCGGTGAGCAAAATTGCCTTCACTTTATCAGAGTCCGTCTCGGTAAGAATAAAGATACCTCTATAAGCTAGGTCATTTTTGCCAAAGGGTCCAGCCAGAATCAAGGTTCCTTCATCGACGAGTCGATTAATATTCTCCATGTGGCCCCGAAAGCAACGGCTCACAAAATCTTTGTCCTCAACAGATTGCGGGCCTGTCCGGAGAATTACCAGGGTATAATTGCGCATACCATAATCATCAGCGCCAAGCTTCTTCGCCAGTACCTCATCATACGGCAAAGTGTCCGTCTGGGCCACTGTTTGAAAGGAAACACCTGCAGAGAAGTAACAAATTAATAATGCCAATAACATGCGTAATGTAGAACACATACATAAAGTTTATTATTAGAAATCAAATCTAAGAAAATCTTTACATTTTGGCCGTTGGGAATACTCTTTATTATTGTTACCGGAATTCGAGCGCTTACACAAAACGATGATTAATGGTCTTTTATCAGCGAAAAGAATAAAGCTTAACCAGATTTGCCTAAAGAAGCATTTCTATCCAACAAAATCGTTTACATTTGATTATTAAATATCTGAATTTCAAATCGTGCTGGCAACGAAAAAAGCCAGCAACTTGATTCAATAATTTTGACAGACAAAGCACATCCGCATGGTTACCTGGGTATTGTTACACGGCTATGGTTTTGATCACTGCATTTGGGAACAAGTGCAATCAATGATTCCGGAGGAAACTTTCTGGGCACCTGATGTACCTGGCTTTGGTCGAGAACCTGAACTAGGCGAAAAGTATGCCATGGAGGACCTCGCCGATTGGCTTGAACAGAAAATTGATCGATACATTCGTGGGCCATATATCCTAGTAGGGCATTCTATGGGCGGTTATATAGCATCAGCATTTTTATCTAAAAAACCATCAAATTGCTTGGGTTTAATATTATTACATAGTCATTTCAAGGCAGATGATGAAGCTAAAAAGGCGGAGAGAAATAAAAAGGCTGCATTCATCGAAAAATATGGCAGCAATTCATTCTTGCAGCAATTTTACCCATCAGTTTTCAATCAAAATACCATACCCGCCAATTTTATCAACCTCCAAAAAAACTACCAACAAAACATACGACCCAATGTATTGTCGGGATATATGCGAAGTATGGCCGAACGATCAGATAATATGACTTTACTTGGGTTATTGGATATGCCTGTATTGTTATATCACGGTCTTCAAGATGCTCTTATACCTCGTGGACTAATGGAAGAGATGGGCAGTGCCATTAAAAAAGGAATGCTTATTTTGGATGAAAAGTCAGGCCATATGTCTATGCTTGAAAACCCCCAACTAGTAGCAGGAGCCTTGCAATTTTTTCGTAATTATGTTATACCAAATAAGCGTTTGCTAACCAATGCCTAATCTCAAACACTTGTAAAATGTGTAATAAGTGCCTAATTATTCCGAAGTATACATAAAAAAATGGAGAAAAGACTCTTACAACAAGATGAAATTTATGGAATCTGGAGATATGATCATATTCCTGAAAAGGTAGTTCAATTTCTAGATAGTGTGTCGTGGGGCAATGAAGGGGCTGTATATGAGCATAAAAAAACTGAAGAGCATATACGCCAGTTACACCAGCCGGCATTGCTTACCGTACAGCACGGAGAGGAGGTACTGGCTACTGCCATATTTTGCCATACACCTGTTTGGACCGGATCAGAACAAATCAATTCCTATTACATCAGATATTTTGCGGCATCGCCATTAATAAAAGGTAAAGGAATAGTAAAGCTCTATGGTCAAAAAGTAATGGAGCTTATCCGGCAAGATGAAACAGAAAAAACAATTTTCTTTGCCAGTATAGAAAAAGGCAATAAACCCTCGTTCAAAGCGGTACAAAACTCTGGCTATGAATCCATAGGAATGATGAAAACGATGGGAATGAGTCGTTTTTTTCCAAAAGCAAGCCAAAATGTCTTTCCTGTCCATTCTAAAGAAGATCGAGAACATGTCGTTGAGTTTTTGAGAAAACAATACAGAGATTATGCCTTAGTCCATTTTAACTACCTATTCCTCAATGAAAATTATTACTGTATTAAAGATAAAGGAGAAATTGTGGCCGGATGTCAGTACCACCGCGCCCATTGGGTGGTACACCATATGAAGGGTTGGAGCGGGAAGTTTATTATGAAAGTAGTTCCACATGTGCCTCTGCTCAATGGGGTATTCAACCCCCGGAAATTTGAGTTTTTAGGATTTGAGGGTATCTATTGCAAACCGGGCTTTGAGCATAGGCTGCTTGAACTGTTCGAAAGTTTGTTGGCTAAAGAACAAGTCAAGGCAGCTATGTTTTGGCTTTCTGACAATTGTCCACTGCGTCAACGAATCGAGAAACAAGGCAATCTTGGGCTCCTTCATTCTTTTGTCCATGACTCGGATGTCCATATTATGGCCTCTTTCCATGGATTTAAAAAGACAGAACAAGATACAATTAGAAAAATGCCTTTGTATGCATGTGCATACGATTACATATAAATACCTAATTACATTTTTAGTTTTCATCAAGATAAAACTATAATTTATTCCTAGTCAATTTTTCAAATTCCAAAATTTGATACTT
>CAYUZA010000102.1:0-4168 GCA_964449535.1 uncultured Saprospiraceae bacterium | reverse complement strand
ATAGGATTTTTGGGGATTTAGAGATGTTTTAATTAATAATCCGAGTGTTGTCTCGGACTTATTAGAACGATTATATGTGACAATCAAATGGATTTATAGAAGGTTAGTATTTTGAAATTGAAATATATACGGGTTTCAGATGCTGTGGATAGTTTAATTTTTTGTATGTTAGTATTAAAATCAATAAAGAACAATTATTGAGCATTTAGATAAAGGAATAACAGGGAATTAACTCTCCTATTTATAATCAATTGAATTAGGTTTTTTAAAATATTTGGGTAAAGACATTATCTCAATTAAGTCTGACTAAAGTTATTTTCTGATGGAAAGCATCGTATTGGTACATAGCGGCGAAGACTACTTTTTTCGACTCAAACAATTGATTGATAAGGCGAAAAATGAGGTACATCTTCAAACGTACTTACTTGAAAACGACAATACAGGCCAAGAAATTATTAATGCTCTAATTGATGCTGCAGAGCGCGAGGTGGCAATTCATATTTTGTTAGACAGTTATGGTTCTGGTGATTTTCCTTTAACCATACTTGAACAACTCAAACAAAAAGGAATTCGAGTTCGCTTATTTTCACCCTGGCATTCAAAAAAAATAATCTATCTGGGCAGAAGACTACACCACAAGGTATTGGTAGTAGATGGCGTGCATGCTCTGTTGGGAGGAATAAATATTTCAAATAAGTACCGTGGCTTGGACGAAGAGATCCCTTGGCTGGATTATGCTGTTTACATTAAAGACGACACACTGGTCATTGCACTCCAAAAATTATGTCGAGAAATATTTTTTAAAACCCCCAGTAGAAAAAAAAACCGTATCCAATCCACCCTTTTAGAAGAATCATCAACAAAAGTGCATATACTAAGAAATGATTGGTTCAGGGAGCGCAATGAAATATTTAATTACTACTTGAAGGCGATAAAAAGCTCACGAGAAGAGGTCGTTCTGGTAGCCAGTTATTTTCTACCAGGAAAAAAATTGATGACGGCATTACGAAATGCTACCAAAAGAAATGTAAGTGTTAAGATAGTTTTATCCGGAGTTTCTGATCTTCCGATAGTAATGCGAGCTACCCAATATTTGTATGGTTATTTTTTGCAGCAGGGTGTAGAATTATATGAGTGGAAAAAGTCAGTACTTCATGCCAAAATAGCGGTTGTAGACAATCATTGGTCTACCATAGGCTCGTTTAACCTTAACGATTTGAGCTATTATGCCAATATCGAAATGAATGCTTCTATAGATTCCATTGTCTTTTCGAGTCATTTACGCAGTCATCTCCAATCTATATTGGAAGGAAGCGAGCGGATCACGATGGAAACACTTCAATATCGAGAAGACCTAAAATCTAAATTACTGAATTGGGTATCTTATGAACTTGTGCGATTAGCTTTGCGACTGGTTATATTTTTTGCCAACAAACGCGTATCGGCAAATCCGCCCGTTTAGTACTGTTTTTTTTTAACCATTAAAAAAATAAGGGTCATAAAGTTTTGGCCTTTGGGTGTTAAACAATGGCTTTGCAAAGAATGTAAAATACAATAAAACCGCTTTCCATATCCAATAAAAGGCATACATTAAACCTGAATTAAACAAACACAAACCATGGATCATTTTTTTGAAGAAGCCGTAAATCAAGCCAAGAAGAGCGCAAATGAAGGTGGGATACCCATAGGCAGCGTAATTGTATACAGGGGACAAATTTTGGGCAAGGGTCACAACCAACGTATGCAAAAAGGAAGTGTTGTTCTTCATGGAGAAATGGATGCTTTGGAAAATGCAGGAAGACAAGAAGCATCGACGTATCGAGAATCCACCTTGTACACCACCTTATCCCCTTGCCCGATGTGTACTGGAGCCATTTTACTTTATGGTATACCCAAAGTCATCATAGGTGAAAATAAAACTTTCATGGGCGCAGAAGAGCTTTTAAAGCAACATGGAGTGGAAGTGATTGTACTTCAAGACAATAAGTGTATAGAACTGATGGAAACGTATATCAGACAACACACTGCAGAATGGAATGAAGACATTGGAGAAGAAAATTAACAAGTGGATTAAATATTAGGATTAGCAATTTCAGCTATTGAGCAGCAAAAAAACGTTCAGAAAATTGTTTAGGCTAACTTTGGGGGATACTAAATATCAATTGGGAACAGGATAATAAATCCTAAATAAGATGATACATGGCAACTAACATTAAAGCCGGTTTACAAGAAAATATAGGGCAATTTACGTTGCTAGTCATTGTAAATGCATTTGTTGGTGGGATGATTGGGCTAGAGCGTAGTATCTTCCCAGAATTTGCAGAAACACAATTTGGAATAACTTCTCATTCCGCCATGCTGTCGTTTATTACCGCATTTGGAATTTCCAAGGCCGTTGCCAACTATTACACCGGCAAAATGGCCAGCAGATGGGGCAGAAGAAATCTCTTAGTATGGGGCTGGTTTCTTGCATTACCCATACCTTGGATTTTAATGTTTGCGCCTACCTGGAATTGGGTAATAGGTGCTAATATCCTTTTAGGAATTAGTCAAGGTTTGACCTGGAGCAGTACCGTGGTTATGAAAATAGACCTAGTTGGTGAAAAAAAACGTGGACTTGCTATGGGGATTAACGAGTTTGCGGGCTATTTGGCAGTAGGTTTGATGGCGCTATTAACGGGATATGTGGCTCAGGAATTTGGGGTTACGCCCTACCCTTTTTATATTGGTATAATCATTTCCATTTTAGGATTTTTAATTTCATTGTTGTGGGTTAAGGATACTCAGCCATTTGTGCAGCTGGAAAATGTTACGGACACCAACCCAATATTACCCGGTTTGTTTGCTCAGACTACTTTCAAGCACAAGATACTGGGTTCTGTAACTCAGGCTGGGCTTATTAATAACCTCAATGATGGCATGATATGGGGTTTGCTTCCGATTTTATTAATAAGCCTTCATTTTAACAGCGGAGAAATAGGGATTATAGCTGCGATTTATCCAGCCGTATGGGGATTAGGTCAATTGTTTACAGGAGGAATGGCAGATTATTACTCCAAAAAATCAATGTTATTTTGGGGAATGCTACTGCAAGGTATTGCTATTGTTATTTTACCTTTTACTGCGGATTTTCATGGTCTATTTATTTTATCCGCTATACTTGGAGTGGGTACTGCATTGGTCTATCCTACGTTTATGACAACCATTGCCCAAGTGACGCATGCTCAACAAAGAGCTGAAAGTATTGGTGTTTTTCGTCTATGGAGGGATCTTGGTTACGCCTTAGGTGCAGTCCTTTCCGGAATTTTGGCAGATTACTTTGGATTGGTTTTTGCCATTCTTGCAATCGGTTTATTGACAATTTTATCCGCTACGGTTATTCAATACCGAATGCCTAGATTATAAATAAAATTTAATCCTTGAAAAACTAAATCACTTATGGATCTTTATTATTACATTAACTGGAATGGTATTGCATTATTTTCATTTGAAAAAAATTGAATTAAGTACCTTAATGGGAAAATCTGGATGTTTATGAATTCTAAATGGCTATTTAAAGAGACACAAAAGTTTCATCAATGGTGGATTTGGCTGGTGGTGCTGGGCATCAACGGTCTTTTTGTGGTCGCATGGTACAAACAAATAATACAAGGAGAGCCTTTTGGGGACAAACCCATGACGAATACGGAGCTGCTTATCAGTATTTGTCTTTCAGGTGCAGTTACCATCTTTTTTTTAGGTCTGCGATTACAATCAGGCATCAAGGAAGATGGCATTTATGTTAGATTTTTTCCATTTCATTTAAAATATGTAGTGTACCCATGGTCTGATATTGAGCTGTGCTATATCCGAAAATATAACGCTGTATTGGAATACGGAGGATGGGGATTGCGATATGGATGGTTAAAAAAGGGAATGGCCTTTAATGTTTCCGGAAATATGGGCCTTCAATTGGTGCATAAAAATGGAAGGAAGAGACTGATTGGTACCCAAAAGCCATCTGAAATGCAATCAGTATTGGAACAATTGGGAAAGTATATTGAACCAAAAGAAGCTATAGACCCTAAAACTGGTTAAAAGGTATATACCAATGGGAAGTCTAGAATAATTATACAAATTTTAGCTCCGGAATTGAAGGTGTTTAGTCATACTATTAGCTCTGATAAAG
>CAYUZA010000101.1:0-9956 GCA_964449535.1 uncultured Saprospiraceae bacterium | reverse complement strand
CGCACAATATACTAGCCCATGATTTAAACCTTGGGCTGGCAATAGGTAAACCCCAACTTTTAGAGCCCAAACGACCTTATATGGCATGAAAAACAGGCTCTGTTCACTTTGCCCTACTCCCAATCCCCGTCTTCCAGCTCAAATAGGCAGGCAACATCGGTACTCAGTACCGCAGCTATTTTTAATGCGAGTACCGTAGAAGGCACGTATTTTCCATTTTCTACTGCATGTATGGTCTGACGGCTTACTTGTACTTTGAACGCCAATTGCTCTTGCGTGAGGTCCTTTATGGTGCGGTATATTTTTAGTTTATTCTTCATTGCGTGTCGCTTGACGGTTGCGAAATAATATCCAGTAATACCGTGCATTGAAAAACAACAGTAAAGTGAAGATGTTGATTATCAATATCCAATAATAGCTCAGTCCGAATAAAAGCCATGTGCTGATCAACAAAATGCCATAATTGGCATAAGTAGCCTGTAACAGTGATTGCATACGCAACGTAGCAATAAACTCATCCTCATTTTTCTCACGGGAAAATGCCAGCATCAAACCCCCTGCGATCAATAATGTAGCAATGATTTCGTCCAAAATATTGTTGTTGACCCAGGTGAAATAACTTTTGTCGCTCAATACAGGATCGTCCATAATGGCAAAAACAGGCATGTCGAAATAGGCAATGTAAGATGAATCTTCTGCCCAGGCAAAGAATAGGCTAGTACCTGCAATCAGCCCCAAGGCAAATAAAATTAATCCGGGGATTTTAAACGAGTTCGGTAATAAAAGTGATGCTTTCATAATGTATTATTTGTAAAGTAAACGCGTCATAAAGTTAAGTATTGTGTACAATATGACAAATATACATTACTATTCAATGGCAAATACATTTTTTGGTCGTTAAGGTTTCAAAATAGTCAAATGGGGATGGGTTACGCTATTTTCTATATATTTGTTGGCGCAATGCGCTGGTGTTGTCTCCTAAAATTGCAGGTATGGCCCCTGATGTTTCTATTGTAGTTCCGCTTTTTAATGAAGAAGAATCCCTTCCAGAGCTGGTGGAGTGGATCGCTCGCGTAATGCTCGCCGAACAGCTTTCCTATGAGTTGATTCTTGTAGATGATGGGAGTACAGATAGTAGTTGGTCAGTAATACGGCAACTGCAACAGGATCAATCTGTAATAAAAGCCATTCGATTTAGGCGAAATTATGGCAAGTCCGCTGCCTTAAATGTTGGGTTTCGCAAAGCTGTAGGTGATTTGGTATTGACCATGGATGCAGATCTGCAAGACTCACCTGATGAAATACCTTTGTTGCGTCGCCACTTACTGGAAAACAACTTTGATCTGGTGAGCGGCTGGAAAAAAATCAGGCATGATCCCGCCTCTAAAACGCTGCCATCACGATTATTCAACAGGGTTACGCAGTGGATGAGCGGCATTCCTCTGCACGATTTTAACTGCGGTCTAAAAATATATAGAAGGGATGTTATAAAAAATATCCAACTGTATGGCGAGATGCATCGCTATATTCCAGTGATGGCCAAATGGGCTGGGTTTAGACGCATAGGAGAAAAGGTGGTGGAACATAGGGCTCGTAAATATGGTGTATCTAAATTTGGTTTGGAACGCTTTTTCAATGGTTTTCTGGATTTGCTCACCTTGTTTTTTCTCGGTAAGTTTGGCAAGCGCCCGATGCATTTTTTTGGTATGTTTGGCATCTTGTCCTTCGTGCTGGGCTTCTTAATTTTGGTGTACTTGAGCATCAGTAAGCTATTTTTTCAAACTGAAGGCATGGCTTCCAGACCTCTGTTTTATTTAGGTATTCTTACCGTAATTGTAGGTACCCAACTATTCTTGACTGGATTTTTGGCTGAATTGATGGTTCGATTTCTGGTAGATCGCGACACTTACCAGGTAGAGGAAGAGCTATGAGTTTGCGTTTTTCTTTGGTAATACCTGTATACAATCGACCTGATGAGGTGAGAGAATTGTTGGATAGTCTCATGGCAGCTGCCGTTAAGCCTCATGAGATTATTTTGGTAGAAGATGGTTCTGACAAGCCATGTAAAGCGGTGGTTGAGCAGTATATGAATAGTCTGCATTTGCGCTATATTGTCAAAGAAAATTCTGGTCCCGGATTGAGTCGCAATGAAGGAGCAGCTTTAGCTTCCGGCGATTATATAATTTTTATAGATAGTGATTGTCTCATTCCGGATGGATACTTTTCAGCCATTTCATCCTATTTGACAGCACATCCTGTTGATTTTTTTGGCGGACCTGATGCCGGGCACCCATCCTTTAGCCCTATACAGCAAGCCGTAAGTCAGACGATGACAGGTTTTTTGACCACGGGAGGGATACGGGGAGGTTCTGAAAAAATGGATCGATTTTTTCCGCGTTCCTTTAACATGGGTATTGCTAAGGCAGCATTCCATGCCGTTGGAGGTTTTCATTCCATGCGATTTGGTGAAGATGTCGATCTCAGTTTACGGCTTTTTAAAGCTGGTTATTCCTCTGCTTTGATTTCAGGAGCATGGCTTTACCACAAGCGGCGCACTCATTTCAGGCCGTTTTTTAAGCAAGTGTACAATTCAGGAATGGCTCGTATTTTGCTGCAAAGATTACATCCAGGTTCTTTAAAATTAGTTCATCTATTGCCTGCACTTTTTACCTTGGGCAATATTTTGTTATTGCTTTTAGCGATCTTTTACTCAATCTGGGCATTACTTCCCTTGGGTCTTGTAGCGCTTGCTTTTTTTTCAGAAAGCGCCCTTCGAGGACAAACCATTTGGGTTTCCATACTCAGCATACTTGCTGGATTCATCCAATTGTGGGGCTACGGTTTGGGTTTTTTGCACGCCTGGATTGGGTTTTATTTGCTGGGCAAAAAGCAATTTCAAGCATTTGACCGAAGTTTTTATCGTTGAGGCTGGCTTACGCCTTTCAAGCTTAATTGAATACGTCGTCTATCCATATCAACACCTATTACTTTAACCCTTACTTCTTGCCCAAGTGTTAATACCTCAGAGGGATTGCTAACAAATCGATCGCTCACCTGGGAAATATGGGCCATTCCATCTTGTTTCACTCCAATGTCAATAAAAGCGCCAAATTGGGTCAAGTTGGTCACCTTACCTTTGAGTTCCATCCCAATCTCTAAGTCTTCTATAGTGTTGATTCCCTCATTGAAATGAAATACCTGTGCACTACCCCTGGGATCCAAACCCGGATTGGACAATTCTTTGGCTATGTCGGTAAGGGTAGGCAGACCGACATCCTCACTTACATAGTTTTTCAAATTAATTTTGCGAACCATTTCAGTATTTCCAACAAGATCCGCCAAGGTTACTCCTAAATCGCTGGCCATTTTCTTCACCAAAGTATATCTTTCCGGATGTACTCCCGTCTTATCCAGTGGATGGACGCTGTCGCGGATGCGCAAAAAGCCCGCGCATTGTTCAAATGCTTTTTCGCCCAATCTGGGTACTTTCCTCAAAGAGTCGCGGCTATTGAAGGGTCCGTGTTGTTCCCTATATTGTACGATATTGGTTGCCAGCGAGGGTCCAAGACCTGAAACATAGGTAAGCAAGGGAATGCTGGCAGTATTTAATTGCACACCGACAGAATTGACACATGAGACAACTGTCTGATCTAATGCTTCTTTCAATTT
Organism: uncultured Saprospiraceae bacterium; assembly: GCA_964449535.1. Classification (GTDB taxonomy): domain Bacteria; phylum Bacteroidota; class Bacteroidia; order Chitinophagales; family Saprospiraceae; genus SLDF01. Next base: position 6,287 of record CAYUZA010000101.1, on the reverse strand, counting down.
TCCCTGATGTACCTCATGCTGATATTGTCCAACACCTATAGATCTGGGGTCTATTTTGATCAATTCTGCCAGAGGATCCATGAGCCTACGGCCTATGGAAATGGCACTTCTGTAAGTAAGGTCCAGATCAGGAAATTCAGCACGTGCAATCTCTGATGCTGAATAAATAGAGGCGCCTGCTTCATTCACCAAAAAAACATCAATGGATGGAGGCAAATTCAGTCCTTTTATGAAGTCTAGTGTTTCTTTGCCTCCTGTGCCATGTCCTATGGCGATAGCTGATGTATCGTACTTATTGATTAAGTGCTTGATTGTTTTGCCAGATAGGTCTGCTGATTGAGTTAGGGGGTAAATTGTGGTATATTCCAGTAAGGTGCCAAGTGCATTTAGACACACCACTTTACAGCCTGTTCTAAACCCCGGATCTATGCCTATGACGGATTTTTGACCTACAGGCGGGGCCAACAACAGTGGGCGTAAATTTTCTTGAAATACCCTTATGGCCGTTTCGTCTGCTTTCGTCTTGAAAATTTGCCTCATTTCTGTCTCCATGGCAGGCTGTAGAAGGCGTTTGTAGCTATCTGTTAATGCGATTTTTACTTGCGCAGCAGCTGGTGTAGCCGCCCGCACGTGAAACTTGCCAAGAAGCAAAATAGCTTCTGCTTCATCTGGTTCAATACTCACTCGGATTATCCCCTCAGCCTCTGCCCGCCAAATAGCCAGCATACGGTGGCTGGGTGCTTTATTCAGTTTTTCCTGATGACTAAAGTAGTCTTTGTATTTTTTGCCTGCTTCTTCTTTTCCTTTGACCAATTTACAAGAAATGAAGGCATAGCTGGCGGAGGGCATTTCGGCTCTGCGCATGTTCGCTGATCCACTCCGCAATGATGTCTCGCGCTCCCTGTAAAGCCGCATCTATATCGCCAGACATATATTTAGCTGCTAATGGCTCGATTGGGCCAGCGTTTTGCCTGTACAGTAGCTCTGCCAGGGGCTCCAGACCATGCTCTCTGGCTACAGATGCTCTGGTTTTTCGTTTGGGTTTATATGGCAGGTATATATCTTCCAATATGGCCGGGTCAAAACAATTTTCAATTTTTTGCTGCAATTCAGGACTCAGCAAACCGGCATCTGCGATGGTTTTTAAAATATATTGTTTGCGCTCAGCTAAATCCTGCAATTGTTGCCACCTTTCTTGAAACTGTAATAGGCGAGTTTCTTCCATACCTCCAGTCATTTCTTTTCGGTACCGAGCTATGAATGGAATGGTGGCTCCTTGTTCCAATAGGCGGATAATCGCATGAGTAACAGCATTATGCAGGTTCATCTCTGAAGAGAGGATGCGGGCAGACTCCTTCAAAAAGGCCTGTTGTTCACTTTCGCTTAGTTTCATAAAATTATTGTAATTTGGCCGCGCAATAATACGCTTACCCGGTGAAACCTTTTTGGCTGTTCATTATTTTTTATAGTGTCATTTTTGTGGCTTGTCAACGAAAGGCTGCTAAAATCCCTGTGAGTACTACCCCAGCTCCTGTTTCCTCTTCCTTTGATAAAGATGAAAAAATTCTTTTCCTAGGGCTAAATATCGTGGGCGACGATTCCTTCAGAGTGGATAAAATAACGTTGATCCAATCCAAATCTGCGGTAGGACGTACAAAATCGGAACCAGAAGAGTTAAAAGAGGATGGTTCTATGACCTTAGCTTTCATTGCCAAAGATGGCAGTGTTCTTAAAGAGTATACCGTGGGTAATCCCCTCGTGCGTCGCATGGAATTTACAAATGCAGCGGGAGAATTGCAGACCAGGGAGGTTAAGGCAAAACAAATTGAGTATACCTTTAGAGCTAACCTCCCCCCAGGGTCGAGTAAAGTATTCATTCATGCAGCAGATACTGGCAAGAAGTTATTGGAAATCGATTTGAATTGAACCCAAAACCTTGGTTTTGCCCTCTGATTTTTATGGAAATAGTCGGCCATATCTACGTGGAAATGGGATAGCCTCCCGCAAGTGTTGCAATCCACATACCCAACGCACCATACGTTCCAATCCTAAACCAAAGCCCGAATGAGGTACAGATCCATATCGACGCAGATCCAGGTACCATTCAAATACTTCTTGGGGTAGATTATGCTCCTGAATTTTTCGGATGAGTACATCATAATCCGTTTCGCGCTCAGACCCGCCTACTATTTCACCGTATCCGTCTGGAGCCAATAGGTCAACATTTTTTACAAAATCAGGATTGCCAGGCAATTCTTTCATGTAAAATGCCTTGATTTTGGTAGGCCAATTATAAACAAGTACTGGCGCATCAAATACGCGAGTAAGCACCGTCTCATCGGAATTTCCAAAATCATTTCCGTATTCAAAGTTCTCAGCAGAGGATATCCATTTTGGAATATTCCGCAATTGTTCTTCGGCTTCGGCTATTTCTTTTCTTAATTCAAGTATTTTACCCTCATGAAATCTTCTTTCCCCTTTTGAAGCTCCTTGCTGAATTTTCGCTTCGCGCTCCAGAATGTCCGCATTAGCTTTTTGTATTTTTTCTTCAGCAGCCAACAGGTCTTGTTTTTGCGTTTCAATGGCATTCCTACCCTGGACATCCTTTTCGCCACGCAATATTTTTATGGCTTCATCATAAGTGATTCGAGGGAAGGTTTGGTTTACCAATTGAAGTCGGGTGGTGTCTCTTTCGAGCATATGAAGTTCCTGAGCACATTTTTCCAGACATCTATTTACGATATGTCTAATCAAACCTTCGATTAGATCCATATTCATTTCATTGTCATAATAAGCCATCTCTGGTTCCATCATCCAAAATTCGGACAGGTGGCGTGGAGTGTCAGATTTTTCAGCTCTGAATGTGGGGCCAAAAGTATATATTTTACCTTGAGCCATGGCCATTGCTTCACCATAAAGCTGTCCTGATTGTGATAGAAAAGCAGGTTCCCCGAAAAAGTCAGTTTCAAACAGATCTGTCGTACCTTCTACGGCATTGCCGGTGAAAATCGGTGAATCCATCTGCACAAAATTGTCGTTTTGCAAGTAATCATGGATAGCCATGATGATCTCATTGCGCACCCGCATGATGGCCCATTGCCTTTTTGATCGGAGCCATAAATGCCTTCTATCAGATAAAAATTTGACACCATGTTCTTTAGGGGTGATAGGGTATTCATGTGCCAAGTGATAGATAGTAATGTCTTTGACATGAATTTCTATACCACCAATTTGCCTTTCATCCTGAACCACCATACCACTAACGCTGATGGCTGATTCCTGTGTCAAGGTTTTTGCTGCTTCAAAAATGTCGGCACTTACGGAATCATCTGCAATTACACATTGTACATAACCGCTTCCGTCTCGAAAATCAACAAAAATGGCTGTTTTACTTTGTCTAGAATTGGAAACCCATCCCTTCAAAATGACTTCTTGACCGACGTGGTCTTGTAGGTTTTTGATGTATTGGTGCATATAGGTGGTTTGCTTTTAGCCCGCAAAATTACGTTTTTATTGCTATTAATGTACCAAGGCAAATACAGTTAAATAAGCCTTATGATCAGCTTTAAAATGAAACGACTATCCCTTATGTGCCCGAATCTGGGCCAGATGTCTATTTAGCTCCTGCTCATCGTGTATCAACACCTCCCGTGCTTTACTCCCTTCATTGGCGCCTACGATTCCAAATGCCTCCAATTGGTCCATGATTCTTCCTGCTCTGTTGTAGCCTAATTTGAGGCGTCGCTGAATCATTGAAGTACTGCCTTGCTGATTTTGTACTATAAGGCGAGCTGCATCTTCAAAATAATCGTCGAGTTCAGAGGCAGAATACGATTGCATGCCGTCTCCATCTTCGTCTGCACCCACATATTCCGGCAGGAAGAAGGGAATAGGATAACCAGATTGGTCCCCAATAAAGTTAATCGTATCTTCCACCTCAGGCGTGTCAACAAAAGCACACTGCAGACGCACCATATCACCTCCTATGGATAACAACATATCGCCTCTTCCGATAAGTTGGTCGGCCCCATTTCGATCCAGGATGGTTTTGGAGTCTACACCCGAGGTTACCTTGAAGGCTAGACGAGCAGGAAAGTTCGCCTTAATGACTCCCGTAATGATATTTACGGATGGTCGTTGGGTAGCTATGATGAGGTGTATTCCAATAGCTCTGGCCAGCTGTGCCAAACGAGCAATAGGCATCTCGACTTCCTTGCCAGCGGTCATAATCAAGTCAGCAAATTCGTCTACCACCAGGACTATGTAAGGCAGGTATTTGTGTCCTTTGTCTGGATTGAGTCGTCGATTTATGAATTTTGTATTGTACTCCAGAATATTCCGGGCATTGGCTTTTTTAAGCAGGTCGTAACGGGTATCCATTTCAATACACAGCGAATTCAGCGTATTGATTACTTTTTTGGTTTCAGTTATAATGGGTTCTTCCTCATCTGGTAGAAAGGCCAAAAAATGGTGTTCCAGTTTCGAATAAATAGATAATTCTACTTTTTTGGGGTCAATTAGTACCAGTTTTACCTGACTGGGGTGTTTTTTGTACAGAATGGACATCAAAATGGCATTAATACCCACGGATTTACCTTGCCCAGTTGCTCCGGCAATGAGCAAATGCGGCATTTTGGACAAGTCTGCTACAAAGACTTCGTTAGAGATAGTTTTGCCTAGGGCTATTGGAAGCTCCATATTGGCAGTGCGGAACTTTTCTGACTGGAAAACTTCCTTTAAGGATACCACTTGTTTCTTTTTATTGGGAACCTCTATACCGATGGTCCCTTTGCCTGGTATGGGTGCGATGATGCGAATGCCTAATGCAGCCAGACTCAGGGCGATATCGTCTTCCAGATTTTTAATTTTAGAGATTCGCACACCTGGCGCAGGTACGATTTCGTACAGCGTAACGGTGGGACCTATGGTGGCCCTGATTTTGGTGATTTCAATTTTATAATTGGCTAGGGTAGAGGTAATTTGATTTTTATTGGCCTCCAATTCTGCCCGATCTATTTCTACCGCGTTGTCTGAATAATTCATTAGTATGCCAAGTTCTGGAAACTTGTACCTGGCCAGATCGCGAGTGGGATCATAAGGCTCAAGGTCTAAGGGTTCCTCCTCTTCCATTTGCACGTCCTCAATATAATTTTGGACGACAGATTCATTGCGAACAATTTCCAATTCGCGCTCTGCCGGTGGGGTGCTCACCGATGGTCCCTGATGAGGCTGGGTTAGTTCCAACTCCGTTTGTCCCTCGAGCACGATGGGTGCGGTAGGAGCAGCAGCTGGTCGAGCTGTTTCCACTTCAAAATCTTCTTCAAAAAATGGCACTTCGAAATCCAGATCGGGCTCTTTTTTGGACAAATCGTTCTCTGGACCGATATCAAAATGTGTGGCTGAAAAAGGAACTTCTGTCTCAAGCTCTTCCGACGCGGGTTCTTCAGCTTCTTTTTCTTTGCTTTTGGGCCATGAAGGCAATCGCCATGAGGCGGTATTTAATGAAGTAAATCCATACCAATATGCAATCCCGATAAGCAGGAATATAAATATTGCAACTGTTCCTGCCCAACCGGCAAATTCTTGCAACCAACTGATGATACTGGAGCCAATATTGCCTCCAAACGGAAAATCACTTAAGAGGAAGAAGGCCAGATGAAAAGCAGGTGCTCCTACCCAAAGTATAATTCCCATGTCTTTAAGTAGGCTGAAAATATTTAAAGAAAAGGGGTTGAAGAACTTTCGTCCGAGTTGCACAAAAAAGTATACAAATGCAAAACTCGGAATACCAAATCCCCAGTACATAAATTGATGAGAAACTAAGGCGCCAAAGCGGCCCAGCCAATTTTCTACGGGGATGGATTTATCCAGCAAAATACCCCATCCATGAGCCATCACTTCAGCCTGGTCATTTTTCCAGGTAAACAGGTAAGATGTAAATGCTACCGACAAAAATAAGGCAATCAAAAAACTGCCTAAACCTAGTATTTTAGGGATGCGTTCATCAGTGAGGTGTTTTTTCAAACCCTGAGATTCGGATTTTTTAGGGGTAGTTTTCCTTTTTGACATAGACAGCTGGCAGAAGATTCGGTTTCCGCCTAAGGGCAAAAATACAATGTTTTTAGATATTATGTTTTTTTGCTATGTATTTATCTATGTATTTCATTTTGATTATAAAGATACTGCTTAGATTTTTTGTTATTTATAGAGATTTTTGCTTTTGGATTCGGTATGTTTTTTGATGAATGGGTTAGCATTTCGTTTAACAAGATGGGTGTAAGATGTTT
>CAYUZA010000100.1:0-10082 GCA_964449535.1 uncultured Saprospiraceae bacterium | reverse complement strand
TTACAACCCATAGAGTATGCTTGTAAAAACAGCGGGAATAGTTCTTAGGACACTAAAGTATAGAGATAACAGCCTCATCGTAGATATTTATACCCAAGTATTAGGCTTGCGATCCTACATAGTTCAAGGGATTTATGCCAAAAAAGGAACCTCAACCATCGCCTACTTTCAACCATTATCCACACTAGATCTAGTCGTCTATGAGCGAGAAGAAAAAAATCTACAACGCATAAAAGAATTTAAGCTAAAACAATCTCCTCTTAATCAACCCTTTGATATGACTAAATCCAGTTTACTATTGTTCTGCGCTGACATACTGCGGCAGATACTAAAAGAAAGGGCTGGGGAAGATGCGCTATATAAAGCTGTAATTTCTAAATTATATGAACTTCAGGAAACCAAAGAAAATCTTATCTGTTTTCCCCAATATCTGCTATTATCCCTTACTCCGGAACTGGGAATAGTTCCGCAAGGCATGTATAGCTCAGAAAATCCATATTTGGATATGAGAGAAGGTTTATTCGTAAACAGGGAGCCCCTCCACCCAGATTATATGTTGCCTGAGATCAGCCAACTGAGTTCCAGATTATTGCAAAATCCGATTGATTATTTTACAATTCAAGCTCCAAGGGAAATTCGGAATATTTGGTTACATAAATTACTCCGTTATTATGAAATTCACCTCAATCATTTTTATGAATTAAAATCCCTGCCTATATTGAGTCGGGTATTAATAGACACCCATTAAATTCTTATGTGGAAGGATCGCATTGCGCAATATATTGAACCATTAAAAATTTGGTATCAGCAACAAACAAAACTCAAAAAACTGTTAATCAAGATATTATCAGGCATTTTAGGTTTGTTGTTTCTACTTTATTTATTGTTGATATGGGATGTTTTCGGTCCCGTGCCTTCCAGATCCAGACTTAAAAAAATCGAAAATAATCAAACTACTTTTCTGTACGCGGCAGATGGCACAATCCTTGGAAAATATTATGTTGAGAACCGAACAAACGTAGATTTTGATGATCTGCCCGATCATTTGGTCAGTGCCCTCGTTGTAACTGAAGACGAACGTTTTTGGGAACATAGCGGTATTGATTGGAGAGCTATGTTTCGCGTTTTGTTCAAAACCATTTTGAGACAGGATAAAAGCGCCGGGGGTGGCAGTACTATTTCTCAACAATTGGCTAAAAATCTCTTTGGACGTAAAAAAGGAGGTAAAGGCTCTTTGGTATTTGACAAACTGCGCGAAATCATCATAGCTCGCAGATTGGAAGATATTTACACAAAAGAGGAAATCATTGCTTTCTATCTCAATACTGTCCCATTTGGCAACAATGCATTTGGTATTCAAACTGCTTCTCGCACCTATTTCAACCGGTATCCATCCCAGCTTAGTATAGAGGAATCAGCCACACTGGTTGGTATGTTGAAAGCAACTACAACCTACAATCCTCTCCAAAATAAAGATAAAGCCAAGAATCGTCGAGACCTGGTACTTCAATTGATGCACCAAAAAGGTATTTTACACGAGAAAGCACTCGATAGTCTAGTTAAGCTTCCCCTCCAGGTTAGACCTGTATATGAAGAAAATCGATTTAGTCCTGCTCCCCATTTCAAATCCAGCGTGCTTATTGAAGTACAGCAATTGTTGGATAGTATTCCGAAAGCTACCGGCGAGAAATGGGATGTACTTGAAGATGGACTGCGCATATATACTTCCTTAGATAGCAAAATGCAACAATTTGCCATGGAAGCAGTTGAAAAACAGCAGGAGAAGCTACAAAAAGCATTTTATGCTGACTGGGGCAATCAAAAACCTTGGATTCAGGATACACTTTTTATTTTAGATTGTATTAAAGCCACTTCACGCTTTCAGAATTCAAAAAATCCACCTACCGACAAGGCATCTATCTTGCAATGGTTCTCAATACCAACCCAAACCACCATAACCAGAAAAAATGAAAAAATAGATACGCTTATAAGTCCATTAGACTCATTGCTTCAAGCACTCGAAACGGTTGAGTGCGCATTTTTAGCAATTGACAAACAAGGATTTGTCAAAGCCTGGGTAGGGGGTGCAGATTTCAGCCGAAATCAATTTGACCATGTAAAAGCTAAAAGACACATTGGATCCACTATGAAACCATTTGTATACGCAGCCGCTTTGCAAAATGGATTGGACCCATGCTGCCCACAATTGAACGAGCGCAAGCGATATGATCAATATGAAGATTATAGCCCCAAAAATGTTGATGCTAGATATGGGGGAGAATTTAGCTTTGCAGGTGCTCTAAATAAATCTATCAATGTGATAGCTGTAGATGTAGGCATACAAACCGGGCTTGAAAAGGTAATTGGACTGGCTAATAAAGCAGGACTTAAGGGTCCTATCCCATTGGAACCGGGTCTATGTCTCGGTGCCTTTGATGCCTCTCTTCGCGAACTTTTGGAAGCTTATACCATTTTTCAACAGCGTGGGGACAGATACACCGTTTCTTTGGTAACACACGTAACAGATCGATTTGGTAATATTATTCTGGATTTAAGAAATAAAAAACCAGTTGCCAAAGCTGTAATTGATACCACCACTGCTGATATCATGCTTCAATTGCTCAAAGGAGTTGTAGAAAGAGGGACCGGAGCAAATGCAAAATGGACTTATGCCCCCTATTGGGACTTAGGTGGCAAAACCGGAACTTCTCAAAATTATGCCGACGGATGGTTTGTGGGTTTTAGCCCAGATATTATTGCTGGAGCATGGGTGGGTACATCAACACAAAAAATCCACTTTAGATCTTCTACCTATGGACAGTCCAATTATACTGCACTACCCATCTGGGGAGAAGTATTTAAACGCATGGACAAGGATCCAGATCAAAATTACCTGGGGTTTAGAAACCAAAAATTTCCACGCCCAACTTCGGCTATAATTTCCATATTAGATTGTCCAACAGGCGATTACCCAGTACAGGACACCCTTGAAGGAGAATTTCTGGAAGGGGAATATCTGGATTCTCTAATGGAAAATCCAGATATGATTGAGGTTGAAACGCTAGAAAATACAGAAGGCCAGTAATTGTATTGCAGCAAAACAAAGCCCAAAGACTTTATGTATTTAATATTGTCCTTGCTGCACTTTAGCCCGGTTTGTAGTATTTAAACTGCAATTATAAAGGGTATTAGCACTTGAGCAAGCCTGTTTTTATGCTTTCCACAAATTTATGTTAAAGCTGTATCTTGAAATGTAATTGTGATTTCTATAAATTAAAATAATAAAGTTTGCCCAAACTCATCCACGTCAAACTCTATAGTAGTACCAGGCTTATACGTCACTCCGGAAGATGAATTTTCTTCATTATGTTTAGGACTATCCTTTGAGACATTATCATCTTCGCTCACAGTATCTGCGAGTTTTTCCTGAGTTAATCCCTCCTGTTCAATGGATTCAGCGGGTATGGAAACCGACATCATAACAGGTCTTTCTGGACTAATATCCTTGATTTGGGTCAACAAATGATCACTAACCTTATTCCCTATAGCTTTCCACCCCTTTACTTCTATCAGTGAAGCGAGACTCAACGAGGATTCTATCAATTTGCCATTTACCTTTATTTTATATTGTATCACTGGTTCTGGATGCGTAGAAACAAACAATAATTTGGACTTAGGATGCTCCGTCAGGTAATTAAACTTCTGATGTAAAGAACTCGTCTCCACCCTAAAACGCTTTATCATGGAGCGCTCGCGCTCCCCATCAAAATAAATAGCACTTATATTAGTTTCAGGATGCCATTTTTCAATGGCGGCTATATCTGTTAACTGAAATCGATTGCTCAATTCAAAATCAGTCAGCTCATACGTACCATTGTTATAAAGTACTAATATGTGATCTCCTGTATCAAAAGTTCCTAAACAGCGTCCCCGCTCATCGGTATTCAGCCTACCTGTAACTTCATCAAGCCATATTTTTCTTGCCCCTAATGTTGACTTCCCTGCTTCTTTAAGATCAATTTTTTTGATTGGGTACTTAGTTACTGTATTTCCTTTGGCAGTTTTACCCTTGATTTCCAATTCGGAAAAATCGTAATCCAGAACCTTGATCCGAGCAGCGGCCCTAGGGTGCAAATGTACTTGTACCCGTTCTGCCTCTCCGTTGGGATTGGCCGAAAAATACAACACATGCGAACCATTTGCACCTGTGGTAAGGTCGTACTCTTTGTCCCGTATTACTGCATCTATTTGAAAACGTTTGGCAAAAGCTTTCTTAGATTGGCCATCCAGGTAAATCAGATTGTAGGTGGTACGCTCGTCACCCTTGCGCCAGACGGCAGCATGAATAATGTTTTTACCAACGAAAACCTTGTCTCCAATTTTGGATACAATACATTTCCCGTCTTTTCGAAACACAATGATGTCATCTATATCTGCGCATTCACAAACAAATTCATCTTTTTTCAGTCCAAATCCCATGAAGCCTTCCTCGCGGTTGATGTACAGCCTGGCATTGGCCGCAACTACCTGCGCAGCTTGAATAGTATCAAATACCATTATAGCTGTTTTTCGCTCCTTACCCTTTCCATATTTGTCCAGCAACATCTTGAACCAATCGATCGTATACTCAGTCAGATTGGCCAAGGATTTTTTGACTTGATCCATCTCCTCTTCCAAAGCAGCTATTTGCTCATCAGCTTTGAATTCGTTATATTTGGATATACGCTTTATTTTTATTTCCGTGAGGCGCAAAATATCATCCATCACAAAAGGTCTAAATAACCTTACACGTTGATCTCCGGGTTTCATTTCCTCTCCAGGATCAGCAACAAATCTGCGCATTCCTATATCTATGGTCTCTAACACAGACTCCCATGTTTCACACTCTTCAATATCCCTATACAGTCGATTTTGAATAAATATTTTTTCAAGATTGGCAAAGTGCCATTTCTCTTCTAATTCGCCTAACTTAATTTCTAACTCCCATTTAAGAAGTGACTTGGTATGCTCCGCACAAATACGCACTATGTCATCCACCGCCATGAAGTGAGGCTTATTGTCATAAATCACACAGGCATTTGGCGAAATAGATATTTCACAATCGGTAAATGCATATAAAGCATCCATGGTTACATCAGGTGAAACATTAGGCGCCAGCTCGATAAGAATTTCTACATCCTGAGCAGTATTATCAACCACCTTTTTGATCTTAATGACTCCTTTTTCATTAGCCTTAAGAATACTGTCTATAATAGAACCCGTAGTGGTACTATAAGGAATCTCCCTGATAGCAATAAACCGTTTGTCTACCACCTCCATTCGTGCTCGAACCCGAACTTTTCCACCCCGCTGGCCTTTATTGTAATCACTAACATCAATCATTCCCCCGGTCTGAAAATCAGGAAATAATTCAAAAGGCTTATTTTGCAGGGCTGCAATAGATGCTCTCAACAGTTCAATGAAATTGTGAGGCAGAATTTTAGTAGATAAACCCACTGCTATCCCATCTACTCCTTCCGATAGTACTAATGGAAATTTTACCGGTAAATGAATGGGCTCCTTTTTCCTTCCATCATACGAAAGTTGCCAGTGCGTAGTCTGATGGTTAAATAAAACTTCTAGTGCAAATTTGGTAAGCCGAGCTTCAATATACCGTGGCGCTGCAGCCGAATCACCAGTTCGTGTATCCCCCCAATTGCCCTGGCAGTCTATGAGTAAACCCTTTTGTCCCATATTTACTAAGGCATCCCCTATCGCTGCATCTCCGTGCGGATGATACTGCATGGTTTGCCCTATTATATTCGCTACTTTATGATACCTGCCATCATCCATTTCTCGCATACTATGCAAAATGCGGCGTTGAACAGGCTTAAGACCATCCAGCAAAGCCGGCACTGCCCTTTCCAAGATTACGTAAGATGCATAATCTAAAAAGTAATGCTGATACAAACCATTCATGGAAAGCAACTGCTCCTCTTTTTCCATTAATAACTATTTTTTAGGCGGCTTATTCCGCACGGATTCAAATGCAAAAATATCAAATATATGACTATTCCATATATATTCTAACAAGTTCATAAATTACCTACCTTTGATCTTGACCTTTTTGCAAGGGAATGTTGTTATAGCCATACAAAAGAATACACTATGAAAAAATCAATTATTTGGTTTATAACATTGCTAGCTGTATTAGCTTCATTTTGGATAGGTAGGTATTTTTACTTCTTACCAGGTATACAAAATGGAGATAAGCTGCCATTAATTGAAGGGGAAGGATCAGATGGAAGGACCATTAGCTCGGCAAACTATGAAGGAACATATTGGATACTTCATTTTTGGGGCAGCTGGTGCCCATCATGTCGCAAAGAAAATGCGTTATTAAAAGAACTTTATGCCTCCTACAAAGGAAAATTATTGGGTAAAGAGCAGGCAGATTTTGATATCCTTTCTGTTGGAGCTGAACGCAATGAAGAATCTTGGTTGCGAGCCATCGAAAAAGACAGTCTCGATTGGCCAGGCCATATCATTGCTAAAGACGACTTTAAACATCCTATCTTACAGAAACTGGAAGTACGTAGACTCCCTACCCTCTTTCTCATAGATCCTAAAGGAATCGTCATCGCCTCTGACCCTGATATTCACGAACTCAAAAAAATTTTAACCCTCAGAATCCAAACCAACTGACAATTTGACACACATTCTACTTTGGCAAAGTTATTGATAGCATATCCAACAATGTTTTTAATGAATAACCAAACGAAAAGGGATGGAAAATATGACAGAACAGGATATGAATAACACGGAAAACCAAGAGACAATAGACACAGAAAACACCCCTCTTGAAGAGCAGGAAAATGTACAGGAAAACAGTCAACTTGAGCAAGCTGAAAAGCAAATTGCTGAGTTAAAAGATAAATATTTAAGGTTGTTTGCAGAATTTGAGAATTTCCGACGCAGAACGGCTAAAGAAAATCTGGAGTTAAGAAAATTAGCAGCAGCCGATACTATTTCAGCCCTCTTGCCTGTGATAGACGACTTTGACCGGGCTAAGAAAACAGCTGAATTGCCCGGATCCCAAGAGGTATTTTCAGAGGGAATTGCGTTAGTATATCATAAATTGTACCAAGTTTTGCAACAGCTAGGGGTACAAAAAATGGAGTCCAACGGTGCGCTGTTCGACACAGAACAACATGAAGCCATTACTGAAATTCCTGCTCCAGACGAACAAATGAAGGGTAAGGTGATAGATACAGTTGAATCAGGATACGTTTTGCATGATAAAATCATTCGCTATGCCAAAGTGGTCGTTGGCAAATAGAACCCCAAAAAATAATTAAAGCCTCATGTCGAAAAGAGATTATTACGAAATATTGGGCGTATCGCGAGATGCTGATGAGTCAACCATCAAAAAAGCATACCGAAAAGTAGCCATGCAATATCACCCGGATAAAAACCCAGGTGACAAAGCGGCAGAAGAAAAATTTAAGGAAGCTGCAGAGGCATACGAGATTTTAAGCAATGCTGACAAAAAAGCAAGGTATGATCGATTTGGTCATGCAGGAGTAGACCCCAATATGGGTGGTGGTGGCGGAGGCCATTACGGTCAAGGAGGTATGACCATGGAAGATATTTTTTCTTCATTTGGTGATATATTTGGCGAATCCGGCAGTCCATTTGAATCCTTCTTTGGAGGTCGCAATCAAGGAAGCCGAAGCCGCGGTCAACGAGGTACCAATCTACGCATCAAAGTGAAATTAACTTTAGAAGAAATAGCTAAAGGTGCCAACAAAAAAATAAAAGTACGCAAACAAGTGGGGTGTCATACTTGTGCCGGCTCAGGAGCTAAAGATAAATCCGCAGTTAAGTCTTGCACTTCTTGTTCAGGCTCTGGATATGTTCGTCAGGTCCGGTCCACCTTTATGGGACAAATGCAAACTACAGCGGTTTGCCCAACCTGTCAAGGTACTGGTAAAATGATTACAGACAAATGTGGCGCTTGTAGAGGAGATGGAGTCGTTTTAGGCGAAGAACTCATCGAATTCGACATACCAGCTGGTGTAGCCGAAGGCATGCAGATGTCGCTTTCCGGAAAAGGAAATGCTGGCCTTCACGGTGGACCTAATGGCGATTTGCTCGTTAACTTTGAAGAAGATCCACACCCTGAATTATTTAGAGAAGGATCCAACATCATTTACAACCTCTACCTAAATTTTGCTGATGCAGCCCTAGGCACCTCTGTTGAAGTACCCTCCATTGATGGGAGAGTCAAGATAAAGATACCCGCAGGAACTCAAGCAGGCAAAATTTTGCGTTTAAAAGACAAGGGGTTGCCCAACGTACAGGCATATGGTAAAGGTGATCAACTTATTCAGGTTAATATATGGACACCTAAAAATCTGAACGATAAAGAGAGAGATTTGCTGGAAACTATGCGACAAATGCCAAACTTCAAACCAGAACCAGGCAAAGGAGACAAAAGCTTCTTTGAGCGCATGAAAGATTTTTTTAGCTGATGGGACGCTTTATTCAATTTTCAATTGGATTGATCATAGCTTTCGGATTAGCTTTTGCATTCACTGGGTGCAGTGGTGGTGATACCATATACCACAAAACCCATTCATTTGAGCAACAAACTTGGTCATATAGCGATACCGTGCATTTTTCCTTTGATATTCAAGATACCACTGCAAAATATAATTTGTATCTTGATGTAGTGCACAGCGACACCTTCGCTTTTCAAAATTTATACCTAAATCTTTTTTCTAAAACACCTACAGGCGAAATCGTAAAAGACCAACACTCGCTGGAGTTGCAGGAAAAAGGCGGTTACTGGATAAGTGAATGCCGTGGACACACTTGTGAATTGAGATTTATCTTAAGAGAAAACCTAACATTTCCCGCTGTGGGAAGTTATACTATTTCAGCAGAGCAATATACTCGCGAAGAAAACCTCAGGGGTATACAGTCTTTAGGGCTTTTTCTGGAAAAGGCCAAAAAGCAATAAGGGATTGCACCTGTTGCACCCTTTCCCCTGAACGGTTTGCGTGTATGTGAAGTAGTGGATTGGAAGCTCTTTGCGAATTTCAATACTTTTCAATCGTTGATTGATCCAGTTTTCAGAATAGCCCAATTTTAGGTATTGTTCCAATGCACGGTCAATGCTCAATTCCGGATCTTGTATTTCGTCTAATAGTTCAGCAGCCACTTGTGCCAGCCAAAGTTTAAAAGGCTCTGCTTTCGGTGATGGTATGGATTGAATTAAGCGGAAAAGTTGTTCGGTATCGGCTACATCGGTTATACGTAATTTGCCATCTTCGGCAATCATTTTCAATTGTTCGATTTTTTCAGACAGTTCACTTACTTCCTTTTTAAGCTTGGCTTTCAGGTCGCTCCAATATTTTCTGGGGCGATCTGTTCCGGTCAATATTTCTATAACATCAACAATAGATATTTACCATTTCTCTTGCTCGGCATCCCAAATGGTACACACTTTCTTTTCTTCAAATAGTTTAATGGCGGTTTCTTTGGTTATAACGTATCAATTGTCTAAACTATGATTTGTTTGACTTTTGTGATTCAATAGATTTAAATTTCTTGTTGGTTAGTCGCTTAAAATTTAGACTAGTCTCTCCAAAGTTTATCAGTAAACCAATTTCTAAATTATAGGCCTCTAAATAGTTTATAGCCTGTGCAAAATGAACATCTTCTAATTTAATGATCGCTTTCAATTCAACCGAGATAATTCCCTCTACCAGAAAATCAACTCGTCTTGTGCCTATCTGTTCTTCTCTATAAAATATGGGCATTTCAAATTCTCTGCTAAATGAAATGCCCGCCAAATTCATTTCAATAGCCAAAGCTCTTTGATAAATAACTTCTTGAAACCCGTTTCCTAGTGCTTTGTGAACAGTCATTGCACAGCCAATGATTTTGGAAGTTAACTCTGAATATTTATATTGTTCGTTTATCATAGTAATCTTTTAATAATTGTCTAAACTGTGATTCATTTGATTTGTATGATTAAGCGAATTCAAACTACCTCCTTGAATCAAAGCAATCATATGAATCACACAAATCACCGT
>CAYUZA010000099.1:0-10087 GCA_964449535.1 uncultured Saprospiraceae bacterium | reverse complement strand
TTTATGGGCTTGCTTTCTATTTTATTCTATTTTGCTGCAACCCCTTTGGTTTCCTTTTTTACTAAGGAAGAGCAAGTTGTAAAGGTTGCGGTTGAGGCGCTCCAAATTATTTGCCTGGGATATCTCTTTTATGCTTACGGAATGGTATTGAGTATGGCCTTTAATGGTGCCGGCGATACACGGACTCCTACAATATTGAATATCATCGCATTTTGGCTGATTCAGATTCCACTCGCACATACTTTGGCCACCTATCCATCCATTGGCCCCCGTAGCGTTTATTACGCTATATTAATCGCTGAATCTTCCCTGGCACTTATGGCTATCTATTGGTTCAGAAAGGGCCATTGGAAAAAAGTTAATATTTGACCCATACGACGAAATACAGTATTTCGATATTACAAATCCTGAGTAGGCTCTTCGTTTTCTTGACCAGAATCAGAAGGCGTTGGAATAACATGGCGCCTAAATACCAGGCCGTAAATAGCCGAAATTAAAAATCCCATTACCAGACTCGATGCCAGACCAAATAATGTATTGGAAATAGTAGGCGTAAAATCAGTAACCTCTACTTGCTCTTTTGCTTCTTCCATGGCTTCCAACACCTCATCTGTAATCAGATTTAGTGATTTGAGTATGCTCATTGGAAATTTATCGAAATTTTCTAATTGCTCAATTGCTAATTGCTTGGTCAATTCAACTAAAGTCGGATCTATCAAACGAAGCATAACAAATTGAAAAAATACAAAAATGGTTTGCGCTATCAAATACACCAGAAAGGCAGGTTGCACTGCTTGAGAAAAAGTGTAATGAGTGGGTGCTCCAGCTGTTTGTTCGAAAAAGTAATTTCTGCCTTGAATACTGGCTTGACGCATCGCCCACAAATAAATTAGAAAAGTACCGAGAGAAATGCCTGTCGCTTCTATAAATAATCTTTTGTCAATGAAGTAGGCAATGAGATAAATGACAAGGGTTATGGTTCCTGCAATTATGCCATACCGCACACCTGGAGATTGTAGATTCATTTTAGTGAATTTTTAGCTATTGAAAATCTGTGTTTTAACCATAAATAAAAGCCACTCCACATAATACTGAGAGGCATATAAATCAAAAATAGAAATACTAAAAATGGTCCTGGACGCATCTCAATATTTAAATTGTATAACAAGAAGTTTTTTGTAGGTGTCCACGCGCCAGGGTCTATAACCGTAAAAAACAAAAATGCGATGGTGATGTAAATGATAGCACTCAAAATAGACGTCCAATTAAATAAGAGAAATTTTGATCCATATCCAGGGTTGTTCTCTTCATCCCATTCGTCCAAACTTTTTAGGCTGCGATAGCTAAAAATGAGAATAATCGAGCATTCGATACCAATATTTACCAGAAGGATGGTTTCATTAGTTTGGTAATAACTTCCACTAAGCAACCGCAATATTAAGCTAAGCAACAACAAAGTTGCTGCTGGTAGAGCGAATCGCCTAGAGATTAACCCAATGATATTTGTCATTTTATTCATGTGGTAGGACATTGGTATTCCGGAATTAATGCCATTGATCCCCAACCATATTGCCCAATATTTTTCCTTTTATAGGTTTTTCCCAAAGGGGGGTATTTCTGCTGGTGGAATAGTTGGTGTCATCTTGTAAAATCGACTGACCTGATGTGTTAAAGGCAGTAACCCTGATTGGTTCTCCCTCAGCTATTGAAATTTGTGGGAGCCCTAGGATGCGCCTGGGGCCTGATGTCCATAGGTTGACGATTTGTTCCAAAGACATGTGTGGATTAAGTGCGTTCAAACTTAATAAAAAGCTGGTTTGCAATGAAATAGAACCCGGACTGCTAAATGGAAATTCCAAATTCTTTTTTTCTGGATCCCATGGAATGTGCTGCGAATATACAGCATCGATTGTACCCTCTTGAAGCCCACTTATGAGGGCAATCCTATCCTCCTCTGAGCGGAGTGGAGGATCAAATTTAAAATTGTTTTGAAAACCATCCACTTCTTCATCCGTGAAGGCAATATTCCAAACAGCAACAGATGCTGTTATGGATAATCCTTCTTTTTTTGCAGACCTGATTTTTTCTACAGCACGTGCACTACTTATCCCGGTTAAATGCAATCTGGATCCGGTGTATCTTAATAGTTCTATGCATTGATCTATTGCCATAACTTCTGCAGATACGGGTATTCCTTTCAAACCAAGCCTTGTTGAGACTTTACCTTCATGCATTTGACCCTTTCCAAATATTTTTCGATCAGCAGGTGAACACACAATCAGCCCGTTGAACATTTTTACATATTCTAATGCTCTATACAATAGGGCAAAATTCAAGGTTTGAGATGTTCCATCCGTAAATCCAATGGCACCAGCAGACGACATATCGTAAAGTTCTGCCAGTTCGATACCTTCAGCCTTCTCAGAGATAGAGCCATAAGGGTAGATGCCTATATGTGTGTTTTGGCTTTTTTTGCGCAGTAGATCTATCATGGATTTCTTATCCACAGCAGGATAAGTATTTGGGAGTAAAGCCAAATCGGTAAAACCACCGTGAGCAGCGGCCCTTATTAATGTGTCAAAGTGCTCGCGATGTTCGTATCCTGGATCTCCGTTCCAGCAAAAGAGATCCATGAAGCCTGGAGCTAAAAAAGCTCCATTCAGATCAATTATCTTTGCATCTGAATAATCCAAGTTGACTCCAATGGCCTGTATTTTTCCATTTTGTACAGCAATATCCTTTCTTTCACCAGAAATAGGCGCACCTGGATTGATGATCTGGGCATTTTTTAGAAGGTAAGTCTTCATGAAGCAATATCTGATGATCTTATACTTTCCAGAATCGCAGAATTAAAATCTCGGCCAAGATAAACAAAATTCCAAATATTAAGGCCCAGCGCCACAAATGGATACCTTCAGCCTTGGCCCGAATGACAGCAGCCAGGTTTAGGTTCTTCTCGTAGGACAATACTTCATAATTGGAAAATAAATCTGACAATTCGCCACTATCAAGGCATTTAGGATTACTTTCTTTTCGATTGTAATGAAAGGCCAATAAGGCCAATTCTTGTTTTTCAGAGGTATTCAACGCATATACTCCATCTTTGACCACTTGTTGGTGGGTATTAATAAAAGTGCGGGTACCCAGTCTGGTAAGTGATGGAATAAAGGAAGCTGGACCATTTATCTGCAATTGCATATCACCGCGTAAAGCGGGCATTCTGACCTCAATAGGTTCGTTTAAGCCAATTTGGTAGGCATTCGCTGCAAATTCATTCTGTTGAAGTGGTGCTCTAAAAAGCAAGGGAATAAAAATTTCGGCGCTTGTGGCCAAATTACTGTGCTCTGGATTTAAATGTATGCTACTGATATATAAATTTCCGCTGCCGATAGGTTGATTTAACAGCATAGGCAATCCATCTCTATATTGTAGAATGGTTTCAGCTTTGCCAGCAGCAAGCCTGTATCGTTTTTTGGCAGAAGGGAGTTTTAGATTTTCGGGTAATCGTTCAAATACGTCTTTATATATAAAATGTTCTGCATTGAGCTTACTTGATTCAAACGAACCTTCCTCCCAACCACTTGCACCCGCCGCACCAAGCGACCGCAATAAGGTATTCACTTCTTGCCAATTGCCCATGCCGGGCGGAAAATAAATAACACTTCCACCTCCCTCTAGGTATCGCATCAATTCAGATGCAAGACCTGTACTCATGGTACGAACATCTTGTAATACAATCATACGCATGGCGGGAATATCAGCATACGAAACCCGGTCCGATTTTTGGTATTGAGGAGCATAATAAGGATTGGATTCGAGCGCTGCTCTTACAAATCGGTTGGGTTCCCCATCTTGTATGACCATAACGGGGAGCTCTTTTGGTACCTCAAATGCTAGATGGAAAGTATCATCAAATACTATGGGGTAGTCGCTAATTTCTAGTGTGAGATGTTGCCACCCAGTTCCCTTGATAGCAAGAGACAGAGTATCCGTAGAGACACCGTTGGCGGGAACCTGAATGTTGCCTATAGGCTTATGCTCACCTGCATATTTGATTCCTACTTTTATATTTTCAGCCGGGTTGTCATCAAAATTGCGAGATTGTACAACTAATTTAGCAACCTGGCCAGGCAGGATTACAGGAGACTCAAACCAAACAGAGTCTATACTGAGATTTCGCTCTTGCACGGGTTTTACAGGGACCAGGTACAGTTTACTTGCTGTAGAATCGGGTAGATCTGCTTGGGATTTTTGAAAATCAGAAATAATATATAAGGTGGATTCAGCTTGGTTATCTTTATTCATCATGTTTTCCAGATATTCCAACACCTGGCTGTGGGGTGAACTGGAGGCACTTATTTCTATCTCTTCTACAAACTCTAGAGCCGTATTTTTGTCTACGATTCGATCAAATCGCCCTATAGCATCATTTGAGCGGATCACAAATCGATCTGTTTCGTCATAGGCAGATATAATTTCCCGGGCGCGTTGCAATGCCACATCCAGCAACGGAACATCTTCGCTTTGAGCCGACATGGAAAAGGAATTGTCTATAAAAACGCCTACAATTCTTCTGGATGCCGCTGCTTCCTCGCCCTTTTTGATGAAGGGTTGGGCAAAGGCAAACACCAGAAAAAGTATGGCCATAATGCGCATGAGAAGAACCAATAAATTGCGGATGCGACTGCGAGAACTGGTTTCTTCTTTAAGCTCTTTCAGAAACCTCACATTGGTAAAATAAACCTTCTTGAATCGGCGGAAATAAAAAAGGTGAATAAGTATGGGCACGCTTATCAGAGCGGCGGCACCTAAAAAAAGAGGAAAAATAAACTGCATTGGCCTATTTTATTTTATGTGGAATCCCCAATAAAACGCCTACTCTTCCATTCTTGTTTCGCTGGCATCGCATTTCGGGGGATTTAGCTGCAAAATAAAGCAAATTTTAAAAGTAATGGGTTGCATGGTGCAAATGACTAAGATTTGAATTGAAGGTAGCTTAATTATAAGTAGCCTTTGAGAACTTTAGAAAACAATATGTCCCTTATCGTCATTGACCATGCATATTTGAATTTAAAGCCAATGGTTTTATATATTCATTACCCGAGAGAGGTGGAAAATCACTTTGGTAAAGCACTACTTAATTCAAACTCACTGGAACTGAGAAAGTATATTTAAAGTTGTATGATTGACAAAACAAATATTGATGGACTTTGCTCTACCAAACTAATAAATTAGCTAATTTTCGCCCACATTTTAAAGCAGTATTATGCAACTTATTTCCTTGTTTGACATACCTGATTTTGCCTCATCAACGGTATGGATGAGTCTACTTACGCTTACATTCTTAGAGATTGTACTGGGTATTGATAATTTAATATTCATATCTATTGTAGCTAATAAAGTGGAGGCTTCAAAAAGGGCATTAGTCACAAGATTAGGCTTAATTCTAGCGTTGGTATTTAGAGTTTTGCTATTATTTAGTGTGAGTTGGTTGGTTGCACTTACTAAACCTTGGATTGTATTTGACGAAAGCTGGCTTACGGGCGGATTTAGCGGCCAAAGTTTGGTTTTGATATTAGGTGGTGTTTTCTTATTGTACAAAGCCACTACAGAAATAGGACACAAACTGAACAACCCGCTTCAAGATGAAGTATCTGGAACGGGTAAAGCGGCAAAAAGTTTTGCCGGAGTTTTGATCCAAATTATTCTCATTGATATGGTTTTTTCTTTTGATTCTATACTAACAGCGGTTGGTATGACTAGTGGTTTGTATGGCGCATTAATCATCATGATTATTAGCGTATTGGCCTCCATTTTAATTATGCTTGTTTTTGCAGTACAGGTGGGGGAGTTTGTTCGTAAACACCCTGCAATACAGATGTTGGCACTTTCTTTTTTGATTCTGATTGGTTTTATGCTGGTTGCAGAGGGAGCGCATTCTGGAGATCTTAGAGTGTTTAACCAAGAGATTGGAACCATCCCAAAAGGTTATTTATATTTTGCAATAGCTTTTTCGCTGGGTGTAGAGTTCTTGAATATGCGTATTCGAGATAAACAGAACAAAAAATATGTTTTAGAACAATTAGAAAACAAAAAGAGAGAAGAAGAGCGACAAAATTAGTTCGGTCTATTTCGATTCAATAAAGACTTAAAAAGATAGAAAAAAATACGTTTTTTATAAACGTAAAACCATTACCCGATATTTACTACATGGTCAAATTAAAATGTTGAGATATAATGTCCAATTATTTTAATTCAATATAGGGTAAAAGAAAAACAAACCATTAATTTTGCGCCTGATTTGAAGGTGGGTTGAATGATAATTGCCTTCATAGTTATTGATTTCATCATAATTGCAGCAAGTATGTCGCTTAACGGAGTCATTAAAATTAATAAAGGGTTTGATATCAAACTGGCTGGTCAAGCCAAAAAAGAGATTAGGGAAGTGCCAATTTCTGACATAATTTCGGTTTTTCCAGATGATTTTTTGGATACCATTCCCAAATTAATGGTAGCCCAAGGCGATGAGATAAAAGCGGGTGATCCACTATTTTATTCTAAGGACAGGCCAGATATTAAAATTACAAGCCCTGTAAGTGGAGAAGTAGTTGAAATTCGCAGAGGTGAAAAGCGTAAGATTTTAGAAATTCGAATCCTGGCGGATAAAACCATACAATATAAGGATTTTGGGAAAGACGTTCCTTCAGGAACATCTTTAGTAGAAAAATTACAAGAGGCAGGTGTTTGGGCTTATATCAAACAAAGGCCTTACAATACCATTGCAGACCCTGCACTTCCGGCTTCGCATATTTTTATTTCAGCATTTGATTCGGCTCCACTAGCGCCAGAATTATCCTTCGTGGTTGGTCATAGAAGGACTGCTTTTGAAAAGGGTGTTGAGATTCTACAAAAAATGGGTCTAACAGTCCACATCAATTCTTCGACAGATACTTCATCTGATGTGTTTTCGAAAATAAATGGTGTTCAATACCATACTTTTTCTGGCAAGCATCCTGCGGGTTGTGTAGGAGTTCAAATCCATCATATTCAGCCTGTTAAAAGTGCATCTCAACCAGTTTGGACCATTCACCCTCAAGATTTATGCATCATAGGCGATTTATTCCTTACAGGTCAATATATGCCTTACAGGATATTGCATGTTGGAGGGTCCGAGGTTTTGAATCCGCGCTATGAAAAAGTTTTGACAGGAACTTCCCTCAAAACAGTATTAGATAACAATCTTTCAGATAATCTGAGCCGAATAATTAGAGGTAATGTGTTAACCGGCAAAGAATCTTCCTTAGAAGATGCTGTTGGTTTTTATGACAATCAGATTTCGGTAATTCCCGAAGTGACTGAGCCAGAGTTTTTTGGATGGCTTCTACCTGGATTCGGTAAATTAAGTCTTTCCAGAACCTTTTTTTCTTGGTTGCTGCCTAAGGATAATTACGTTATGAATACCTCGATGAATGGTGAACCTAGAAACTTCGTGGTAACTGGTGAATATGAGAAGGTGTTGCCTATGAATATTTTGCCGGTCCAGTTGTTGAAGGCTATCATGGCGAAAGACTTTGAAATGATGGAAAAACTTGGCATTTACGAGGTTGTAGAAGAGGATATGGCTCTCTGCGAATTCGTATGTACATCCAAGATGCCTGTTCAGGCAATATTGAGAGAAGGACTAGATCTAATGAGAAAAGAAGGTTAATCTAACTATTAAAATGTAGTGTAGTGAAAGCATTGCTCAATTTGACGAAAAAACTTGACCCTCACTTTGAAAAGGGAGGAAAACTGTCCCGTTTTTGGGTTTTGTATGATGGTTTCAAAACATTTTTGTTTGTGCCGGATCATGCTAATCACAATGGGGTGCATGTGCGAGATTCAATAGATTTGAAGCGCACCATGTTTACAGTGATTATCGCATTGTTGCCCGCCATGCTTTTTGGTATGTGGAACGTGGGATACCAGCACTTTTTGGCTTATGGTGAAGCATCAACCCATTTGGACAATTTTCTATTTGGATTACAAAAAGTCCTCCCTATTATAATTGTGTCTTATGGTGCGGGATTGGCTGTTGAATTCCTGTTTGCCGGAATAAAGGGTCACAGCATCAACGAGGGTTACCTTGTTACCGGTCTTTTGATACCGCTTATAATGCCAGTGACTGTTCCTTTATGGATGGTTGCATTGGCTTCCATCTTTACTGTAGTTATTGGAAAAGAGGTATTTGGGGGAACAGGTATGAATATCATGAATCCAGCCTTACTTGCGAGAGCATTTTTGTTCTTTGCATTTCCTGCATATATGAGTGGTGAAATTTGGGTTGCTATGGACAGTAGTAAGACATTAGTAGACGGCTACACCGGAGCGACCTCTCTCGTTTTTCTTGATGAAGGTCCAGCCTCTTTAGCTACAAATCTTTCGGCTTCAGACATGTTTTTTGGTACCATCAAGGGTAGCATTGGAGAGACATCTACCTTAGCCATACTCATAGGTGCGGCCTATCTTATTTTTACTGGTGTTGGTAGTTGGAGAATTATTTTATCCGTTTTCTTGGGTGGTTATGCAATGGGACTTCTGTTCAACTTGCTGGCCTCTACAGGTGTTCCGGGAATGAGTGTACCAGCATATTATCATTTATTAATGGGAGGTTTTGCATTCGGTGCTGTGTTTATGGCTACTGATCCGGTGTCTGCTTCCCAAACGAATGCGGGAAAATGGGCATATGGTTTTGGAATAGGAGCATTCACCGTATTATTGCGAGTATTTAATCCGGCATATCCGGAGGCTATGATGTTGAGTATTTTATTTTTTAACGTGTTTGCTCCGCTGATCGATCACGTAGTGGTTCAAAGACATATCAAAAACAGATTACAACGTGCATAACAACAGGTATACCTTTATTTATGCTGCGATACTGACAGTAATTGCTGCAGTATTGTTGGCGCTGGCTGCAGAAGGTCTTCGGCCGATGCAAGAATCCAATGTTCGTTTGGAGAAAATGTCCAATATCCTTAAGGCAGCTAAAGTGGTTGTAGAGGATCCCTCAAAGCTGGAAGAGACCTATAAAAACAATGTTGAAGAGGTTGTAGTTGGTGTTGACGGTAATGTACGTGAGGGTGTGTCTGCTTTTGATATAGAGCTTAAAGATGAGTTATCTAAAGCTCCTGGCGACATGAATTTGCCTCTTTTCATATATACTGGAGAGTCTGGCAGCAAAATTTATATTATGCCTCTAAGAGGTGTTGGTTTATGGGGGCCTGTATGGGGATTCGTCTCTATAGAAGGGGACTTCAATACAGTTTATGGGGCCAATTTTGACCATAAAGGGGAAACGCCTGGTTTGGGTGCTGAAATTTCTACGCCTATTTTTCAAGATCAGTTTCCTGGTAAGAAATTATTTGGACAGGATGGCGAGGCGGTAGCCCTTAAAGTAGTAAAATATGGAGCTGAGAAAGATTATGCAGCTGAACACAGGGTTGATGGTATTTCAGGTGGTACTATAACTTCTGCAGGGGTTAGCGATATGATTCAATCGGGGATCCTAAGCTACAATAATTATTTTGCAAAAATCAGACAAAATGACGCTTCATCAATACAGAATGATGAACCAATCATAGATATTGAATCAGAAGATGAAAGTCAGGACTCCAATCAATCAGAATTATAAAAGCTTCGTATATGAGTACAGAAACACAACAAAGTGATGTTGCCGTTAAAAAGGCCAAATCTGAGCCTCTTTTTTCGAAGAAGAATTTACAAGTTTTAAAAGATCCGTTAAATGATAACAATCCAGTAACTGTCCAGGTATTAGGCATTTGTTCGGCGTTGGCGGTTACAACTATGGTTAAGCCATCATTTATCATGGCTTTGAGTGTGATCTTTGTATCTGCTTTTGCTAACCTGATAATCTCGATGATGCGTAATTCTATACCCAATAGAATACGTATCATAGTTCAATTAACAGTCGTAGCTACTTTGGTTACGTTAGTAGACCAGGTGCTTAAGGCATATGTATATGATGTCAGCAAACAGCTTTCTGTTTTTGTTGGATTAATCATTACTAACTGTATTATAATGGGAAGGC
>CAYUZA010000098.1:0-10088 GCA_964449535.1 uncultured Saprospiraceae bacterium | reverse complement strand
TATCGAGTTCTTGCGCAAAAAAGGACAAAAACTATCTGTTAAAAGGGCTGATCGCGAAGCTAAAGAAGGGGTAGTAATAGCCTTGGTTTCTGACGATTTTAGCAAAGGAGTAGTTCTCCGTTTGAGCTGCGAAACGGATTTTGTTTCAAAGAATGAAGAGTTTGTAAAATTAGCTAAATCTTTTGCGAATATTGCATTAGGTTCGATGCCAGCTGACCTTGACGCCCTCCTAGCTTGTCCTTTTGAATCCATTACTATTGGTGATAAAGTTACCGAGCAAGTTGGGGTTATAGGTGAGAAAATCGAGATTGCAGACTATCAAAAGCTCGAAGGAGCAATGATAGTTCCTTACATTCACATGGGTTATCGCGCAGGTGTCATCGTTGAATTTAATAAGCATAATGCTGCTTTTGAAAATGCCGGAAAAGATGTAGCCATGCAAGTAGCAGCAATGAAACCCGTTGCTGTTGACCAGGACGGAGTGGATAAGTCTATTATTGAAAAAGAAATTGAAATTGGCAAAGAGGTAGCTCGCCAAGAAGGTAAACCAGAGGCTATGTTGGAAAAAATAGCTCTAGGAAAACTAAACAAGTTCTTTAAAGAGAGCACTTTATTAAATCAAGATTTTGTGAAGGATGGAAGCAAAACTGTTGCTGCATATCTTAAAGAACAAGATCCCGAATTGACCGTGGTGGCTTTCAAGCACATCATGTTAGGATAAACTAATTGTAAAAGCGAACCATTTGGTTCGCTTTTTTTTTATTTCAAAATCTGATTTTATTATGCCCTTGAAATACAAACGCGTTCTGCTCAAGCTTAGTGGAGAATCTTTGATGGGATCAAACAAATACGGTATAGATCCGGATATGCTTGTCAATTATGCTCTTCAGATCAAAGAATTAGTAGCTGCTGGTACAGAAGTTGCCATTGTTATTGGCGGGGGTAATATTTTTAGAGGGTTGCAAGCAGAAGCATCAGGTATCGAACGCGTACAGGGTGACTATATGGGTATGCTTGCGACCGCCATCAACGGAATGGCGTTGCAATCTAGTCTCGAAGGAGTAGGGGTTTACACCCGTTTGATTTCTGCAATTAAAATGGAACAAATTGCTGAACCCTATATCAGAAGACGCGCCATTAGACATCTTGAAAAAGGAAGAGTGCTTATTTTTGTGGGTGGCACTGGTAGTCCTTATTTTACTACGGATTCCGCCGCAGCACTTCGCGCTAATGAAATAAACGCTGATGTAATACTAAAAGGTACTCGGGTAGATGGTGTATACTCTGCCGATCCAGAGAAGTTTCCAGATGCCGTTAAATACGAGACCATTTGCTTCACTTCTGTAATACGAATGGGGCTGAATGTGATGGACATGACTGCTTTTACCTTATGTCAGGAAAACAATCTACCCATTATCGTTTTTGATATCAATAACCCTGAAAATCTGCGGAAAATTATAATGGGTGAAGCCGTAGGAACATTGGTTGAAAATCAAGGCTAATTCAAATAGATTCTCACTACCTTTTTTTGAATGTTGATTTTTTAATTAGTCAGTTTTCTACTTGATTTTAGTAGATTTGACCAATGAAAAACAATAGATACTATCTTAGTTGGGGGTATTTACTTTTACTCTGCCTAGCATCTGTCCAGCTAAACGGACAAAGTGGGATAATTACCGCCTCGCACCAATCGGGTAATCACCAGGAAAGATTTGAGTTAAAACTAGTCGTAGATGATCCTTCAGCTGCCATTTTTTATACAGTAGATGGACGCAATCCTGAGCAGCATGGCATTCCTTATCATGGATCCATTTTAGTAAATGATCGCAGTCAGCTGCCCAATTCCATATCCCTTATTCCTACCAATCCAATAGCACCAGGCGACGCCTATAGGGAGGCATGGCTACCTCCATCTGGCAATGTTTCGAAATTGTATGCCTTGCGGGCAAGAGCATTGCTCAGTAATCAAACATGGGGACCCGAATTCATGGCCCATTATTTGGTCGATGAAAATCAAAGTATAAGACATAATCTTCCCGTTGTGTCCATAATAGTTCACCCGGACGATTTTTTTGGCTATCAGCGTGGAATATATGTCCCGGGTTTTACGGGTGGAAATTATTACGAAAGAGGTTCTGAGTGGGAAAGAAATGCTCATTGGGCACTTTGGGAAAAAGATACTGTTCTGGTCAGTCAACATCTGGGAGTTCGTATTCATGGCGGAACCAGCCGAAATCGACCCCGTAAATCATTGAGGTTTTATGCCAGAGATAAATACGGCCCGTCTTGGTTATATTATCCACTTTTTCCGGATAAAAACACTAGTAAATATAAAACATTTTTGATGCGTAATGGTGGAAACGACTGGAGTGAATCCCTTTTTCGTGATGCTTTTATACAGCGATTGATGCATGGTATCACTACTATGGATCTTCAGTATGCGAGAGCTGCAGTTCTTTATATCAATGGAGAATACTGGGGTATCCACCATCTTCGGGACCGTTTTGATGAGCGTTATTTAGAGGCAAATCATGGGTTGAACCCCGATAGTATAACCATTTTGGAAAATCAAAGCGTTTTGTCTGAAGGCATGCCGGAAGGTAAGTTGCATTACGATAGCCTAATGACCTACATAACTACGCAACCTATTGATCAGTCAGCAAAATGGGTTGAAGTGGAAAAGCGCATGGATGTAGATAACTATATAGATTATCTCTGCCTACAAATATTTAGTAGAAATACAGACTGGCCTGGAAATAATGTAGCTTATTGGCGGAATATGGCTCCATTCAATACAGATAGTCTGCATCCTGGTGATGGGCGTTGGCGCTGGTTGCCCTTTGATCTTGATTTTGGAATGAGTCTCAATTTCGATTATGTGCAACAATCAGGTGCCGCTCATGGCCCCAACAATGCTTTTCACAATACGCTGGAATTTGCCCTTGATCCTTCTGGTCCTTCATGGCCAAATCCATCCTGGAGCACAGCTTTGTTCAGATCTCTTATCCAAAATGAAGATTTTGTGCATCGATTTGTTTCCAGATACGCCGATTTGTTGAATACCGTTTTTAAGACAGAATACTCGTTACAAGTATTGGATTCTATGGAGCGAGGATTGAGACCAGAAATGGACAGGCATATTGCTCGTTGGAATCAGCCCGATAGGCAGCGTTGGGAGAATGAATTGAAGAAAATGAAAGACTTTTTAAAAATAAGGCCTGGAGTTCAAATGGCGCAGGCAAATAGAGTTTTCGCCTTGGGAGGTACGGACACTATTCAGTGTGAAATCGCAGGCAAAGGAAGTATTTTTGTCAATAGTTTGCGGCTGGAAAAAGGAAAAAAATTTTATTCTGAACCTATTTTTCCATGGAAGGGAGTTTACTTTAAAAATGTACCTGTTCGTTGTGTTGCAATTCCTGCACCCGGTTATCGATTTAGTCACTGGGAGGGTGTTCCTGAGGGATCAACGGATACCATATGGGTTAAGATTGGTGAACACAAAAGGGTGGTAGCTCATTTTGAGGAAGAGGCATTGTTTGAAGGAGATTCTCTTAATCCGTCTGCTTTTAGGCTTTTGGAAGGAGACTATATATTTGATCATTGGGAAGCAGAACGAATGGAGGGAGAGTTTCCGTCAAATATGCGGTTTTTGCAAAGTAGGGTAGAGGATCCAAGGCTCGCAACTGCATTGACAGATCCGTATTATATTCCTTATAATGATGTAAACGATAATGAATATCATGCAAATGACCAGGATAAAATAGGAATGGTATATGCGCTCACCGGACGCACCAGGATCGAAGCATTAGGGCAAGAGGGGATAGCCTTTATTAATACTGGGAGAAAACGAGAGTTGGGTGCTGCGGTAATAGCTTTAGATACTAGGGAATGTGATGAAGTTTGGTTGTACTGGAAGGCGCAAACCCTGCAAGCCAACAGCAGAGTCTACCACCTGCGACTGCAATACCGCGTTGGCTTGCAGGGCGAATGGGCCGATTTGCTAGATTCATTAGGACATCCCATAGACTATCTGAGAGACGGTACAGGTGAAGTCACCGATTTTGGGCCCATTCGCTTGCCGGCAGACGCTTTGAATCAACCTTACTTGCAGCTAAGGTGGAAGTATTATTTTACCGGCATTAGACTGGACCCCGAAGATGGAAGCCGCGATAAAATTAGACTGGATGACATTGTGGTGAAAAGAATGGTAAGTACTTCGGTGTCCGAAGAAGCGTCTGCCGGCAGTTTGCGCCCTACAGTCGCCCCTAATCCTTTTGGACAAGACTGCCAATTGTGTCTCACTCTTACAGCTCCTGCTTCACCACGTATTGACTTCTTTTCGACCGATGGCATACTGCGAAAACATTTCTTAAACGGTCCTTTATCTGCTGGCCGACATTGCATTTCCCTGCAGGTGGCAGACTTAAAAGCAGGCGTATTTCTAATCCGAATTACCGTATCCGGTCGCACCGAATGGCTTAAAGTAGTTCGACAACCCTAAATACCCTCAATACATTTTATGATGGTTTCGTTTTTTGACTGATGTAAAATCAATATTCTGGCAATTGAATTGACCGCCCATTTGAATAAGATTTTTGTATATCTTGCGTTAACTTAAAGCATATGATGCTTAGCTGATGAGTGTATTATTGAAGAAAAACCGCTGGAAATTATACCTGGGTATAGCTGGCTTTGCCATTATTGCTATTTCTCTTGGCTATACCAACTATCTTGCCAAAAATTTAGTTCAGCGCGAAAAAGCCTCTATGGAGATTTGGACCCAAGCCTATGAGCTTTTTGCCACAGAAGTTTCTGATGAAAAAGACCTCAGTTTTTATTTGAGTATCATCGAAAACAACAAGCATATCCCCGTTATTCTTACAGATGCCAGGGGCAAGATTACTCTCAGTAGAAATTTGGGACAAAATCCTACTCCTTACTATCTAGAAGTACAGTTAAACCGTTTTAAAAATAGCGGCTTTGAGCCCATTCGAATAGAATTTATGGGCGAGGTAAACTACTTGTATTATAAGAATTCCCGCATCATCGATTTACTCCAATATTTTCCATATTTTCAACTGCTCCTCATCATCGTTCTCATTGGCCTCGGATACTTGGGTTTTAGTAATGTCCGCAAGGCCGAACAAAATCTCGTTTGGGTAGGTATGGCTAAAGAGACTGCCCATCAGCTAGGTACACCAATCAGCGCAATGATGGCATGGGTAGAGCATCTAAAAATAGCTGCCGAAGCCGATACCACTCAGCGGGAAATCATAAAAGAACTAGAAAATGATATCCAGAGACTTGAACTCGTAGCCGAACGCTTTTCAAAAATTGGTTCTTCACCCGAATTGCAACCCGGAAATCTCTTGCACGAGCTGCATAAGATGAAAGCGTACATGGAAAAACGCTCCCCTCGTGCAGTTCGATTTGATTTTCCCAACCCTGATGATGAGCCTGTACTTGTATTGCTCAATGCAAATCTTTTTGATTGGGTATTAGAGAATCTTTTGAGAAATGCACTCGATGCTATGGAAGGTGAGGGGGTAATCTCTGCTAAGGTATATGATGACGCAAAGTTTGTTTATCTTGATATCCGAGATACAGGCAAAGGCATACCTGATCATCTCCATAAAACGATTTTCAAACCCGGATTTACTACCCGAAAGCGTGGCTGGGGGCTTGGACTTTCCCTTTCAAGACGAATTATTGAGAATTATCACGCTGGAAAAATATATGTAAAACAGTCCGAACTTGGTAAAGGGACAACCTTTACCATTCGCTTACCTAAAGAAGATTTTACAATCAAACAAAATGCGCTATGATATGGGTAGGCTTTTAATATTTTCCTTAACCTTAGGATACATAGTACTATTTACAGCGATTGTTCTCAACGTGCTAGCAAGCAAACTTAAATGGGCTACCTGGTATCATTTTCTACAGGATGTGACATCCTTCGGGTTTAGTTCATCTTTCACTTCACTACGATTAATTGACATTGTTTTCCTTTTTCTACTTTACCCGGTTTCGTTGGGCGCCGTTGCATATTTTACCTTTCGTCTAATCGAACGTTTCTTCCAATAATTACTCTAATTAAGGCATACAGAGAGTTTCTTCCGCACCATTTTATTTCTAAAATAAACTATCGGACGTTTTTGCCTTATTCGTCGGCTTTAAATTAAATCTTAGGGCTTAAATTTAATAGTTGCTAAAACTTAGAAAAGGCACAGAAACATTTAAATACTATTCTCCAAATGGTATGCCTTTTTGCTTCTCTTGAACTCGCGTCCATTTTTTTTTACCTCCTTGACCAATTATCACTTATATACTCAATAATTGGCAGTAAGATGTAAATACGGTTCAAACAAATGGTTTATCCAAATGTTATTTCGATCTTGTGGAAAAAGTTCATAATACCTTTGATCAGGATAAAGTATTACTTGAACTCCCGTTCTTACATAATCATCAGAGCTTATGTACTTGGGTGATTTGAATTCGGGTAGTGCTTTTTTGATAAATGGCTCTAGTCTTTTACCCAGATTCTTTTGGAATCTTTTACTTGCTTTTTGAGTAGGTTTAGTGAGGCTTTTGTAAAATCTGGAAAGGACCATTCTTTTAAAAAATGGTTGCGTTTTTAAAGCGCTTTTAACATTAGTAAATGGACTAAGTGGCACAAAATCACTTACTGTTTGTACAGAAAAAGGCGACTGCGGTACCCAATCAGCTGCATTAATCGCAGTAATAGACCAGCCGCCTTTAGTCATATTTTCATAGTCGTATGCAAAGAAGAGATTACCTGGTTTAGGAGCTGCGCTACAATATGTCTTAAACCTAATATTCAAAGGAAGAGCCGCACTTTCTTGCTTCTTTTTGAACAAAGCAGTTAGCAAATAGGCAATTGCGCCACCCTGACTATGGCCCATTATGTAAAAGTTTTTGTATCCTTGAAAAATTAGGGAGTCTATTTTGGGTAGAATATCATTGGAAAGACAGGCGGTTCCTATCAACCAACCCGCATGAACCGCAGCTCGTTTATCGTCGCTGAGTTTATAATCAAAAATAAAGTCATTGCTGATATGCAATGAACCTTCTGCAGGTACCATAGCTGCATAAAAGTTTTCTAACCAACTCGTCATATTAAGAGTAGAACCGCGAATACTTATACAGGCAATTTTATCTTCAGTAACCCATAAATCCCACCTATTGTCAAGTCCCATTACAGGAGATCTGTAAATTTTTTTGAAAAACTCAGGCGCTGGTAAATTGGGATTGTACATGGAGTCGCCCTGCCTGCTAGATATTTTTAGCAATTCTAAATACTCCAGCTTATCAAAACCTGGTTTAAACTGAAATGATTGAGCGGATGGATTGTTAAACGCAATTCCAAAAAATAAAATGCCCAGAATTAGCATTCTATTGGTCGTTAATATAAATAGAATTTTATTCAATATAGGAATTTTGGGTGTGTGACAAATGCTTCTAATTTAAAAAAATAGCAAATCATTGGGACGTGGCACTATGCTTTAACTCAACTTAATTCAGTTCATTCATCTGAACCGACCTCATATTAAAGGTAGCGTTTTTTACTTGTTGGCAAAATTAAAAAGTTGATAGATAATTAGCTACAAAGTACCATAGGGTAAATGGAAAAATAGTATCTGAGTAAAAACAAACATCAAGTATTTTACCTATCTTAGATTTCTTGGCATTAGATTTTTTTACGAATCGAAAACAACAAAATTAGATAAGATAACCACTATAAATCATTCATTTATCTGACACTTAACCTGATAACCGGGCAAATCATTTCCTCCAAACTGATACCGCCGTGTTGAAATGTATTGCGGTAAAAATTATTATAGTAATTATAATTATTGGGGTACAAAAAATAGGTGTCTTCCTTGGCAAAAATATAACTGGAACTTACATTGGGCTTGGGTAAATGTGCCTCCTCTGGATTTTTGATTTCCAAAACATCTTTGTTTTCAAATTGTAGATTGCGCCCCAACTTATATCGTAAATTTGTAGTTGTTTCCCGATCTCCTACTACTTTTGATGGCTTTTTGACTCGTATAGTTCCATGATCGGTTGTCAAAATCAATTGTATTTTTTGCTCGCTAAGCCTTTGCAAGGCCGCCCAGAGCGGAGAGTGTAAAAACCATGATTTAGTCAGGGATCTATAAGCAGTTTCATCTCCAGCCAACTCTTTAATTACTTCCATTTCAGTGCGGGCATGCGATAGCATGTCTATAAAATTGTACACGATCACTGAAAAATCATTGTCCATCAAATTGGTGACATTGTCCTGCATCTGCTTGGCAGCTGTCAAGTGTGTTATTTTTTGATAATGATGACGAATGGGCTTTCGGAAGGTCCTTTTAATATTTTCTTCCAGCAATTCTGCTTCATACTGATTTTTACCCCCTTCTTCAAAATCATTTAGCCACCATTTTGGGTATTTTTTTGAAATATCCAAAGGCATCATACCTGCAAAAATGGCATTGCGACTGTATTGGGTGGAAGTGGGCAGAATACTAAAAAAGTAACTCTCATCTTCCACTTTGTAAAATTCTGAAACAATAGGTTCAATGGTTTTCCACTGGTCAAACCGAAGATTGTCCAATAATACCATCACAGTTGGTACTTGATCATTAATATGGGGAAAAACATGCTTGCGCAGCAAACTATCCGAAAAAACTGGAGCAGACTCACGGTCTTTTTGCATCCAGCCAAGGTAATTTTTACTTATGAATTTACTAAACTCAGTATTAGCCTCTTCCTTTTGCATGGCTATGATATTCATCATGTGGGTGGTTTGAGACTGATCCAGCCTAAGTTCCCAATGAATTATTTTTTTGTAAATATCTACCCATTCACGGGTATCTGGACCACTGCCGATTTCCATGGAAATTTGTCTAAATTCTTGTTGGTAATCAGAGCTGGTTTTTTCGCGCACCAATCGCTTATTGTCAATGATTTTTTTGAGCGAGAGCAAAATCTGATTTGGATTTACCGGTTTGATCAGATAATCTGCTATCTGACTACCGATAGCCTCCTCCATGACATGCTCTGCTTCATTTTTAGTAATCATGACCACCGGAATGGCAGTATTTTTTTCTTTTATACGACTCAGTGTCTCCAGTCCGGTAAGTCCAGGCATGGATTCATCCAAAAATACCACATCGATATCCTTGTCTTTTTCTATTTCATCTAATGCGTCATAACCGTTGCTAACCGTTATCACATCGTATCCTTTTTGCTTTAAAAATAAAAGCTGAGGTTTTAAAAGGTCGATCTCATCATCGGCCCAGAGTATTCGTATAGCATCCATGATTTTATTCGTTGAAAGTGCGATAAAGTAGGTATATTTACCCATGAGCTGGGCGGCAAACACCACCGTCTGATTGGTAAAACGATTCTTGCCAGTTATTTAGTACAGTTGACAATGAACAAGAAGAAAATATTTAATGATCCAGTTTACGGTTTTATAAGTATCCCGCATGAGTTTTTGTTCGATCTGATCGAACATCCTTATATGCAAAGGCTTCGCAGAATTCGTCAAACTGGGCTGTCAGATTTTGTTTATCCTGGTGCTCTGCATACTCGATTTCACCACGCACTTGGGGCAATGCATCTGATGAGTCAAGCATTATATACCCTTAAATCGAAAGATATAGTCATCAGTTTAGAAGAGTCTAGGGCTGTGCATGCAGCTATCTTACTCCACGATATCGGGCATGGACCATTTTCTCATGCTCTGGAACATACCCTGCTGGGGGTGCATCACGAAGATATTTCTATCCAAATCATGAGGGAACTGAACCGAGTAATGGACGATAGATTGGAAATGGCTATTGCTATATTCGAAAATCGATATCCCAAGCATTTTTTGCACCAATTGGTATCCGGGCAACTTGACATGGATCGTATGGATTACCTCAACAGAGATAGTTTTTTTACTGGGGTAGCTGAAGGCAAAATTGGCTATGACAGAATAATTAAAATGTTGGCGGTGGTTGGCGGAGAATTGGTAGTGGAAGAAAAAGGTATCTACTCAATTGAGAAATTTTTAATTGCAAGAAGGCTAA
>CAYUZA010000097.1:0-10099 GCA_964449535.1 uncultured Saprospiraceae bacterium | reverse complement strand
GTACTTAAGTGGTAGGTCCGCAGAAACATGTTGCCAGACATAGTAGTACTCATATGCTTGTTTGTACATCAAGTAAAAAATGAGCGCAATTATGGAAAAAGTGGAAATCACATGGAAAACAAATGAGATCCTGCCCATTTTTAAAAATGAAGATTTTTCAGTGGTGGAAAGTCTAGACGATCCATGACTAAAAAAGAAAATAGCTGAAACCATTGCAGCTACAAATTGTAAAATGATAGCTAAATGACCAAGTTTGCCATACCAAAGCTGTTCACCAATATATTCGATTTCATTCATGTAGCCGACTTCAATTTATTTGGGCTATAAACTTCCAACTGAAGTTTGTGCAGATTTAATATATATCTCCTCATCTTTATATTTTGAAGGACACTTCATGAGCATATCAGTCGCAAAGAAAATATCGTCCTCAAATCTTCCGGTAATAACAAGTTGTTCGCTCAGTTCAAAATCCTGCGGTTTCTTGTTTCGCAATAATACTTTTTGCTCTGCTCCATCGGCATCTTTCATGTAGAAAGTAAAATAATTTGGATCCTCCATAGGATCGTAGTACATTTCTTTGTCTTTAGACAATTCACCAACTATTTTAACTTCGACTGCTGAATTTCTTGCATCTTGAAAGGTAGCATATTTGCTCATGTCTTTACTGGCTAAAACAAGTAAAGAAATTGCGATGACAATTAAAACACCCGCTATTAGCTGTATTTTTCCAATTTTCATGAATGCATATTTTAATTATAAGAAATGAAACGACACTGATGTCACTTCTCTAGTTAATAAGCTCTCATCAACCCATTAAAAACAATATTGCGACAAAATAGGTGCCAAAAAAGAAGATTATTTTTTATCTGTTTTCGCAATTTTAAAATCCGCTTCTATTTCTACTTAGCCGCTATTTTTAAAACGTGGTAAAGATACAACGTTTGGATATACCGATAAATTGAATTCTATGATCAGTTAAATATTATTGCTAGCTACCTTTAAAATTTACCTTGCTATTAAATCATACAAAATATATTAAAATTTAATTCACATTATAATTATTTATTATATTTGCTGCATTAATAATCTGTATAAAAAGGCTTAAATGGGTAGTGAGTCTACAATTGTGCATTTTGAGCATTGTAATATTTTTCAGGGAGAAATGTTGGTGCTTCAGGACGTAAATATTGAAATTGGGAACGGAGAATTCGTTTATCTAATAGGTAAGACTGGTAGTGGAAAATCAAGTTTTTTGAAAACTATATATGGTGCTTTGCCTATAAAAAATGGCATAGCGTCAGTATCTGGTTTTTCATTGAATAATTTAAAACGTGGTAAAGCGCATTTTTTAAGGCGGAAATTGGGTATGATTTTCCAAGATTTTTTGCTTTTAACGGATCGTTCTGTAAATGACAATTTGGCCTTCGCTTTAAAAGCTACAGGATGGAGAAATAAAAAGGAAGTGAAAAATCGAATTGAGGAAGTTCTTGAACAGGTCGGACTCAAATTTATTGGTCATAAATTTCCTCACCAATTATCCGGAGGTGAACAACAACGTGTGGCCATCGCACGCGCTTTGCTCAATAAGCCTGAATTATTGATTGCAGATGAGCCTACGGGCAATTTGGATCCTGACACCACAGATGATATCGTGAAGCTTATTTCAAATATAAATCTTGAACAAGGGACTACCATTTTATTTGCTACCCATGATTATAGAATCATGGATAAATTTCCCGGAAGAGTTTTACATTGTACCAATAATTCAATTTTTGAAAAAACTAAACTGCAAGATACTCCATCAATTTTGTCGTAGATGTTTAGTAACGGGGCTTTGAAGTATTATACCACCCTAATACTTTATCTATTTGAACCATAATTTATATTATGTTAAATAGATAATTTAATTAGCATATGCCCTCCCTAATGTTGTACACCGTATCTTTGTCTTTATTTTCTAAATTAATACAGAAGTAAGGATAGAATTGCCTAATGAAGAATACCTACTTTGATTTGGTCGATCAGACCTTTTATTTTCCTCAAGATGGTTTTACCTTAAAAGATAGCAAATTACAATTTCACGGTATAGATTTATTCGAGTTGTGTCAAATTTATGGCACACCCATGAGATTAACTTATATACCAAGAATTGCTGAGCAGATTCAAAAAGCGAGAAATTTATTTAGCGAAGCCATACAAAAAACCGGATATCAAGGTCAATATCACTATTGCTATTGCACCAAATCTAGTCATTTTAGACATGTACTTGATGAAGTTTTAGATAATGAAGCTCAAATTGAAACATCTTCCTCTTTTGATATTGATTTAATTCAAAAACTTGATAGAGACGGTGAAATAAAGCCCGGGACTATTATAATAAATAATGGTTTTAAAACTGAGGAATACGTTCAAAAAATTTCTATATTGGTTAATGATGGCAAATTTAGAGTAATACCGGTTTGCGATAACATTAACGAAGCAGATCTATATGCTAAGTATTTTAAAAAACCATGCGACATTGGAATTCGAATGGCAACCGAAGAGGAACCTAATTTCGAATTTTACACTTCTCGTTTAGGAATTCGTTTTTCAGATATTGTTGACTTTTACAAAACGAAAATTGAGACCAATCCTTTATTTACGCTTCGAATGCTTCATTTTTTTGTAGATACTGGCATAAAGGATACCATTTATTATTGGTCTGAATTAAAAAAAGGTATCAAAGCTTATTGTCAACTTAAGCGAATCGCTCCTTCTTTGGATTCAATTAATATTGGTGGTGGTCTACCTATTCGTAATTCCTTAGGATTCGAATATGATTACCGTTATATGATTTTTGAAATTGTACGGTTGATCAAAGAAGCATGCGAAGAAGAAAATATTCAAGAACCCAATATTTTTACTGAGTTCGGGAAGTTTACTGTAGGTGAGAGCGGTGCTTTTATTTTTTCAGTTATAGGTCAAAAACAGCAAAATGATGCCGAGCTTTGGTATATGGTAGACAATTCTCTTATGAATACCCTACCAGACGCATGGGGCATTAATGAGCGTTTCATTCTTTTGCCAATTAATTATTGGGAAAGAGAATATCAGAGGGTAAATATCGGTGGCCTTACTTGTGATAATGCTGATTATTATAACAGCGAAGCTCACATTAATCAAGTATATATGCCTAAAATTAGTGTGGAAGAGAAGCTAATTGTTGGCTTTTTTCACTCAGGTGCATATCAAGATGCCCTTAGCGGATATGGGGGTATTAAGCATTGCTTGATTCCAGCACCTCAACATGTAATAGTTGATAAAGATGAAGCTGGAAATTTATTTCACTGGAAGCTTTCTGATCACCAGGATGCAGAATCTATGCTTAAACTTTTAGGTTATTGATAGATTTAAGCTTTCTTTGACAATCAACCTATATTTTCCTTTTAGTTTTTATTCAGCAATTTAGCTTCTATATTGTTGTTTTTCGTATATTTATTCTTCAAAGTTTTACGGCGGTTATAACAACAAAAACACATGCCAACCTGGTTAAGAGCGTTTCTATCATCTCTAATTTTGATTGGCGGTTTTGCTCC
This sequence comes from uncultured Saprospiraceae bacterium, assembly GCA_964449535.1. Classification (GTDB taxonomy): domain Bacteria; phylum Bacteroidota; class Bacteroidia; order Chitinophagales; family Saprospiraceae; genus SLDF01. The sequence continues at coordinate 6,524 of CAYUZA010000097.1, read as the reverse complement.
TAAAGCAGCATATGCATCTCATATTGTTGGTGGAGAATTAACATACCGATGCCTTGGGAATGATAGTTTCGAAATTTCTATGACTATTTATCGCGATTGTTGGTTTGGTAACCCATCAGTTTGGTTTGACAATCCAGCATTTGTTGGCATTTTTGATGGTCAAAATAATCTCATCCGTAACTTAGGTCAGAACGGGGTTTTGCGAATGAGACTGCGTGGCGTTAACGATACCTTGGCCCCAGTACTTAATAATCCTTGTTATGTCGCCCCCCCATCTGTGTGTGTGCATCGAACCATTTATCGCGATACACTTAATCTCCCCTATCGACCTGGTGGTTATCAATTGGCTTACCAAAGGTGTTGTCGCAATGAGACTATTGTCAATATTACAGATCCTTCCATGACAGGTGCTACTTTTTATGCTTTTATAGGTGAAAATGCACTGCAAAACTGCAATAACAGTGCTGTGTTTAAACAATGGCCTCCAATTTATATTTGCCAAGGTGAAAAAATACAATTTGATCATAGTGCTACAGATCTTGACGGCGACTCTTTAGTTTATTCAATATGTGCACCAATAACTGGTGGAACTCCTAATAATCCTCACCCAAATCCTCCTGCCTCACCCCCCTACCCTCCTGTAGATTGGAAAGTTGGGTACAGTTTATTCAACGTTTTAGGAAGTGTGGATCCCCTCCGAATTGACCAAGCTAATGGATTGCTCGAAGGAACACCAGATTTTTTAGGCCAATTTGTGGTAGGTGTTTGTGTTGATGAATTTAGAGGTGGTATAAAAATAGGTACTACCAGACGTGATTTTCAGTATAATGTTGGAGCCTGTGGTTTACCCTCCGCTGTTTTTGCTACAGATAGTATCACCTGCTCAAATGATTTAACGATTCAAAATTTAAGTCAATTTGCACAAAGGTTTAAATGGATAGTTAATGGCCCTAACAATATATTTTTTGAAACTACAACTTTTAATCTTCAATACTCATTACCGACAAAAGGAAGATATCTAATCACCCTAATTGCTGAACCTAGTACCCCTTGTGCCGACACTATTGAGCTACCTGTTACCCTGGCAGATAATTATTTCAATTTGGATCTTGATGTGGTTCAGGAGAATTGTGGGGACTCCATTACCCTTAAGATGGTCAGTATTACGGGTAATCAACAAATAGATATTAATACTTGGACCTGGAATATTCATTCAAATACTGTTGATACCATTTTACAAGGTTCTAGCATTTCTCTTACTGTACCTTTCGCGCCAACTTGGTCTATTTTTCATTTCGTTGAAACAACTAATGGTTGCAGAGATACTATAATTTATGAATTTGAGGCTAGACAGCTTATTATTCCTCCTCTAGATACACTTTATACGATTTGTCCGGGAGATACTATTTGGCTCAATATAGCTACGCAGGACAGTTTACTTTGGAAAGAAAAACAAGGACTCTTGAATCCAATAGATAGCAAAATAATGGGCATCAGCCCAATTCAAAATAGCACATTTGAATTTATTATATTCAACGATATTGGATGTGAATATATTGGTCAAATCATGGTCAATTTATACGATGCTTTACCCCCTCAAATTGTTACAGCGATTCCAGACACCATTAGACAAGGAGAAAGTAGCCAATTGTCATCAATAAATTACCCAAATTTTTTATATCAGTGGACTCCTTCAATTTCTTTGGATGATCCGCACATTTCATCACCTTTGGCTTCTCCTATCAACAGTACAAATTATACTTTACAGATAACTAGCCCTGATGGATGTATCGCAGCGTATGATGTGTTAGTTACTGTTATTAATTTACCCTGTGAGGAAACCCATGTTTTTATTCCGAACGCATTCAGTCCTAATAATGATGGTATAAATGAACAGTGGAACGTAAGAAGTGTAAATTTAGATTCATTTATCCTTATGGTCTATGATCGTTGGGGAAAAGAAATTTTCAGAACTCAAGATGTAAACAAATCTTGGAACGGCACTTATCGAGGTGATTTTGTACCCAAAGGATCTTATGGTTTTTATTTTGAAGGTATTTGCCCTGATGGTACAGTTATTAAAAAACAAGGCAACGTCACGCTATTTTAATCAACTTCTGTTATATGTCCATTTTTGAAACATATACATTACGAAATAAACTCGGCATGGAGGCAATTCTGATCAATCCAGGTCTCATTTTGCAATCCCTAAAAGTGCCATGCAAAAATTCAATAAGAGAGGTTACATTGGGTTTTGATAACCCTCTCTCCTATTTTTCACCTGATTATGTTAATAATTATCCTTATTTAGGAGCAGTTATTGGTCGAATGGCCAATAGAATTAAAAATGCTCGTTTTTTATGGAATAATAGTTCGATTGAGTTATTTCCCAATCAAGGTTCCCACTGTCTTCATGGTGGAAGAGAAGGATATGATAAAAGATGGTGGAAACTCATTAATAAACAGGAAACAAGTGCATGTTTTCAACTTCAATCACCTGACGGTGATGAAAATTTTCCTGGCGAAATACTCATTCAAGCTGACATTTGGCTGACCGACAAACTTCAACTAGGCATTAAATTCACAACCATGGCTAAAGAAGTATGTCCAGTGAATATAACATGGCATCCTTATTTTAATTTAGATGATGAACAAGATACCATTAAAGGTCATAGCCTGAGAATCAATAGTACCCATCGGTTGGAGACCAATGAACAGCATGTAGTTACAGGTACTATAATACCCAATATCTGGGCATTCGAATCTCTTAGCACAATAGCAGAAAAATTGCCTATTGGTGGGATTGATCATGGTTTTATCTTACCTCAAAAAGATCAAGAAAGTTTGACAGAGGCTAACGTGTTGCGAAGCAGCGACCAAAAAATTGAGCTAACAGTGTACACAAATAATCCTATAGTTCATGTTTATACGGGTCAACACCTCCCCCATTTAAAGTTAGAAAACGAGCGCAGTCTCTTTCCTTATAAAGGAATTTGTTTTGAATGTCAATTATTCACTGATTTTGTTAACCAACCAAATTTTCCCCAATTATACGTTTATCCGGACAAACCCTTGGTGCAAGAAACTGTTTATTCTTTTAACAGCTTGGATTGTTAGCAAATGGACAATAGAAGACGAGACAATGAACCTGAAACAGGTGAGAATCCTCACAATGATGAGGTAGCTAAATTGCTAAATGGATTGGACTCTATATTGTTTGATTTTAAACCTTCGTTTAATCATGCATTCAGTGATATTTCTCAGGAAATGCTTTCTTTTGAAGTTGATGATGAATATGAAGAACCTGAATATGACGAAATTATATTAAAAAAATGGGAAGACCTAAAGCAAATATCACTAGATCTTGACAAACGACTTTTATTGGAAAATGATCTAACTCAAATTCCATCAACAGGAAAAATAGATTACAAGGCAAGTCTAAATCCAGCACAATTGGCAGCAGTCACCTACTCGGGTAATCCTCTGCTTGTAATTGCCGGTGCTGGAAGTGGAAAAACTAGGGTTATCACTTACAAAGTCGCTTGGCTTATCGAAAAAGGAATACCAGCAGAAAGAATTTTGTTGCTCACCTTTACCAAAAAAGCTGCAAAAGAAATGCTCGATCGAGTTTCCAGTTTATTACGTGATAAAAATGGCAATGAGGTCAAAGGAGGCACTTTTCATAGTTTTGCTAACAATGTGCTTCGCAAATACAATCTTTTAGCAGGATTGCAACCTAATTTCACCATTTTAGATCCCGAGGATGTCGCGGATGTTATTGATCTTCTTAAAACGGAACTGAAAATAAAAGGAAAAAAAGGCTCCTTCCCTTTTCCCAAAAAAAAGAAAATTCAAGATTTATTCTCTAAGAGCATTAATCTTCAAATTTCTCTAATTGACTTAATTGAACGAGATTTTGAAGAATGTGCTCCTTATGTTGTTGAATTAGAGGCACTTCAATTAGCACTCCGTCGCTATAAACAAGTTGCCAATGTCATGGATTACGACGATTTATTGGTTTTTTTTAAAGATGCTCTGCAATCCAAACCTGCATTTAAATCAGCCTTACTAAAAACATTTGATTATATCTTGGTGGATGAATACCAGGATACCAATGGTATTCAACGTGACATTGTAGAATGTCTTGCATCTGGCAATAGTCATCTTACTGTAGTGGGTGATGATGCGCAGAGTATATATGCATTTAGAGGTGCTAATTATGAAAATATTTTAAGGTTCCCTCAATCATTTCCGAATTGTAAGGTTATCAAAATTGAACAAAACTATCGAAGTGATCAATCCGTTTTAAATTTTACAAATGCTGTAATACAAAGCGCTAAGGTTGGATTTAAAAAATCACTGAAATCAGAGCTAAATGATGGTATAAAACCTGTTGTACGCAGATTTGCAGATGAGAGCGAAGAAGCTTCATTTATTGTTGATAAAATTGCAGAAGGTTCAGAGTCCGGAAATCAATTTAAACATTTTGCTGTACTGTGTCGCTCTTTATGGCAATCCAATTTTATCCAAATTGAATGTACTAAAAGAAATATACCATTTGTGGTTGTAGGTGGTATAAAATTTAGTGAAAGAAGGCACGTAAAAGATGTAGTTGCTTTTATAAAACTTGTCATTAATCAAATGGATGCTGTTGCATGGCATCGTTTACTAAAACTCATAGACGGTATAGGTAATGTAAGGGCAAAAGAAATAATTTCTCATATCCATTCCATGGGAGGAAATCCTGATTTTAAGGAATTTTCAAAAAAAAATTATTATGGTCCTTTAAAACAATTTGCTGAATTACTCGAACATTGTCGTCAAAAAGAAATAGCTCCGGGTGAAGTCTGCAGAGTATTTTACCAATTTTACTTGCCTATTTTGCAGCAGTTGGAGGATGACTTTTCCAAAAGAGCGCTTGACTTAGATGTTTTTTTAACAATTGCAGATAAGCAGACTAATCTTGAATCCTTTTTGCACGAATTTACACTTGATCCTCCATCAAATCAGTACCAGGATAAATTGATAAGTGATCCTTCCGAAAATAATGACGCCGTAGTAATTTCAACTATTCATTCAGCAAAGGGCTTAGAATGGCATACTGTTTTTATTCCTTTTGCACTAGATGGGTGTTTACCGGATAATCGGGCTTGTAGTGATTGGGAGGCCCTTGAAGAGGAAAGAAGGTTATTTTATGTCGCTTGTAGTCGTGCAATGAAGCAACTCTATATATCTATGCCCGCTTATGTTACTTCCTGGGATAGAACATTTACCTTAAAAAGCCGATTTTTAGAGGATGTTGATCCATCTTTATTTTCAGAAGTCAAGACCTAAACTATACTTACCAGATATACCGCAGTTGTATCCCAAGCATTTGTTCGCGTCCATCTAAATTGCTAAGACTGTGTCTTATTAATGGCTTAACGCCATAGGTAAATATTCCCTCTATTTTTAGGTTTTGGGTAAGTCCCCAAGAAAGCCCAGTTTGACATAACATGTTATGATTGTACACCAATTTATAATTGGATAAAATTTCTTCTGGATATAATACTTCTGAATTAGGCGTGCCATCAGCATATGTTGCCGTATGTATTATAGGATCTTTAACCACACCAAACAAGTACTGATAATCTATTCCTCCAAAAATGGACCATCGTGCATTCAAATTGTATCTCAAACCAGCACCAGCAATCCCTGAAAAGGCATGTTTGTAAGTAATTTCTGCAACATTATGTTTATCCTTGAGACTAAATGTATTTGTTCCTGCAGCGCTAGCATCTAAATAACTTCTAGACAATAAAGCTTGACCATTTGTCTCAATGCTGTGGCGGTAGGAACTTCCAACCAATCCATACACTTCAAAGTTTGTTCCAATCGGCTTATCAACCCCAAATGAAACTAAAATACTTGAATTAAAAATATACTTAAGCTGCTGGCTCCAAGATGCAGCCATCCAAAAAGATACATTTTTCTTGGAAGCAGCGACAGGAAGTATATTTTTTGTTGAATTTACACTCTCTTTTTCTAAGGTTTCATCCATTTTAATAATGGGTTGTACAATTGGCGTTAAACCAATAACATTTTTGCTGTCAATGTCTGCATGTTCCCCCATTTCTTGGTCTACTAATGTTTCCTCAAAGTTGTAGCCTAAATTCTGGGTTTCTACATAATCGAGTGGCTGAAGTTTGATTTTGAGATTTTGATCTGTATTAAATTCTAAGGTAAGTTCTTCTCCGTTCAAATCATTATCGGCTTCCTTTTGAGTATATTTAAATGGGTAGTTATTGGTGTTATAAATTAAATTGGATACCTTATCCGTTGAAGAGTAATGCTTGTTTTCATATACGTCTTCCTCCTTATTTATAAATTGAGTAGAATTATCAACTTTTTGTTTTGAATGGTCGGTTGCTTTTTGATTGATTACATTTTCAGCCAAATTTGGAGATTCAGCTGGGAATTCAAAAGAAGGTAACTGATTTATTTTATTGCTTTTTCCAATATAATAACCCCAAAAACCTGCTAAC